>CAMDAO010000088.1 GCA_945888595.1 Chryseobacterium gleum
GCTATTCTTAAAATAAAATGATAGTAACTATTATTTTGGCTAAAGCCGATTCATTTGATTTTTTTATTACCTCCAGCTAAAGCTGGAGGCATTTTAAATGAATGGCTATTAATTAACATTTCTGAATTTCAAATCAATCACAAAATACATACTCATTAATAATAAATATGCTTCAAATACAATTAGGTATAAATTTATTTCCGATGTATCCTAAACTAAGAAAAATATCAATTTAACAACTCCAGCAACTCAAAATAAAATAATCCCAAATTAAAAAATCAAGCATAGTTAATCAGATTGTTGTTATTTTTACACACAAAAAAACACCATGCATTTGAACGTACATTTTTATTTAATGAATGAGCATTTTTCTCAAGAACATGCCGATGCTCAAAATAACGGAGAAGAGTCCGAAAATAATTTGCGTTTTGAATGGGAAGATGAATTGGCTATAAATACAGATATAAAAGAAATTTTGACTCATCGAAATTCAATCTATATGCTAGAAGGGGAAAGAGGCGATGCTGATTTTTTCGCGTATGATATTCCTGCAACACTTGTTTTTGATATTGTTTCTATGGATGGAGAAATAACTCAGTTAGCTTGCTCAGAGAGTATTGTTGAAAGTTTTGAATTAATCGATGAAGCAGCCAATAAACGATTAAATGTGTATCTAAAAGAGGAGGAACCGCATACAAATCCAATTCCAGGTATTTATATTTCTTTACTAGAATTCCCAAAAGAACTTTCAAATTAATGCTCGAGTTACAAGACGTTTCATTTTCATATAGCGATAAAGCTCCCATTTTCAAAAATATTTGTTTTCAAGTAGGCGAAAGTGAGATTATTGGAATCGTTGGAAATAGTGGAGCTGGAAAGACTACTTTATTAAAAGTTATTGCTGGTCTTTTAGATGCTACAACAGGCGACGTTGTGTTTCAAGGGGAACATGTGACTGGGCCATCGCGAAATTTAGTTCCTGGTCACGATGAAATAAAGTTAGTAAACCAAGATTTCGGTTTGGATTTGTATCAAACAGTAAAAGAAAATATCAGAGGAAAGGCTTTGTATTTACCTGTAAAAGAAAGAGATGAACTGGTTGAAGAGTTGCTCCATTTAGTGGAACTAGATAATCTTTCCAATCAAAAAGCTATTTTATTGTCGGGCGGAGAGCAGCAGCGGTTAGCGCTAGCAAGAGCATTAGCCGGCGAGCCGAAATTAATCCTTTTAGATGAGCCATTTGTCCACCTAGATGGACGATTAAGAATGAAAATTTCGTCTTATTTACTTCAAATGAAAGCGATTAGAGGAACGAGTTTTATTCTTGTTTCGCATGATGGCGGAGAAATGTTAAGTCTTGCCGATCGAATTGTTCATTTTTCAGAAGGAGAAGTGCAAAGAATTGCCTCACCTGAAGAATTTTATTTTGAACCAAAGACGGAGCAAGAAGGTGAACTTTTTGGGGTTTTAAATTCGATTGAGATCCATGGAAAAACCATTCTTTTTAGACCTATAGAATTCGAAAGTAGCACCAAGGAAAAAGAAGCAGGACTGAACGTGACGTTTATGGGTTCACAATTTGCAGGATCACATTTTATTAACTACTTTCAGACGACGAAAAACGAGCATATTGTTTTGTATCATTCAGAGCCAATGAATAATGAGAAAAAAATTATCATTAAGAAAAGGAATTAGACATTTATCATGGGCTGAAATATGGCTAGTGATAAAAACAACCTTCAGCCAATTTTTTCAAGAGAAAAGTTTTCTCCATGGGGCAGCTCTTTCGTATTATTTAATTTTTGCGTTAGTTCCTTTATTATACCTTGCCTTTGCTACATTTGGTAAAATCGTAGGAAATGCAAAAATGGCTGTAATTATCGGTGATTTATTAAAAAAGCAAGTTGGTATAGAGGATGTAAGTGGCATACTATCTTTTCTGAATGGCCTCGACATGGAAAAAGGCAGCTTCGTTGCGAATGTGGTGGGAATTTTAGCATTACTGATTTCGAGTACCGCTTTATTGGCATCTTTGAGAGGAAGTATCAATGAGTTTTTTGACATTGAAAGAGTGTACCATAGTCACAAAAAAAGGATTTTAGCTAATTTGTTTTCGCGTTTGGTTTCTATACTTTTGTTGACAATCATGGGAATAGTGGCCGTTGCTATCAATTTTGCTCAGAGTATTTTAATCAATTTTGGTGACAAGATATTTGGAGGAAGTGACGTTATTCATGGGGTGTTTTTGAATACCTTAACACACGGTTTATCTATTTTGTCGAGTGTTGTTATTTTCCTATTCATCTTCAAATTTTTACACGATGGGGTGGTGCAGTGGAAATTAGCCCTTGCAGGAGCGCTCGTAACGTCAATTTTACTGTATTTTGGACAATTGTTGATAAAATATTATTTAGGAAATCTTTTCTTCGCAAAAGATGCAGGTATCGCTGGAACTATTTTAATTCTGTTGGTTTGGATGTATTACTCCTCTCAAATTATCTTTTTTGGCGCAAAATTCACCGCAGTCTATGGTAAAATGGTAGGTAAAACAATTCACGCGAAAGAATAAATCTTAGTTTCGTACGCATGTTTAAAAAAAGAGAAAAGCCAATCTCAAAGATACTCCTATGCAGTTTTTTTAATCATCTAAAAAATCGATTTGTAATTTCTTTTCGAAATAGATGTAATGAAATCGATTTTTTTATGTTATATAAAAAAACAGAGCGATAAAAAGAGATTCTGAACTTGAAGTGCACTAATAACTCAAAACCTAGAAACTATGAAAAATTTAATTTTGTCATTGGTAATTTTAACATCTTCCTTCATCTCTTTTTCACAAGTAATTGACATTGAGTTTGATACTCATTTGGATTTTAACTGTGGGCAACATATAACATATGAAGAAGTAATTGATGCTAAAAATATTGAGATGTTTCAGCTTAGTAAGGGTGCTGGAAATAGATATGTTATAGACTTGGATAAAAAAACCGCAACACTATACTCTAACGGAGCATTCATCAATGAAAATCTAATTATTGATAATACAACTAAAGATGGTTTGTTATATGTCACCACAATGGATACTGAAGTTTTAACTGGTAAAAAAGTTAAAAGTTATATCATAATTAATCAAAATGTGAAAGATACCTATCATCCAAAATTTACATTTTTCTTTATCAGTACTCTTGACGGCACATCAAATGGTGTAAAAACGATTTAAATAAGAGATTCCTTCTGCAGATAAATTTATTTCTGATTTAGATCGCTTAAATAAAGTTCCAAAATTATAGTCGCTAGTAATAACTTAAAACCTTGAAACCATGAAAAATTTAATTTTATCCTCAGCAGTGTTGGTCTTTTCCTTCATGTCTTTTTCACAAGTAATTGAAGTTGAGTTTGATGGTCATATCAATTTTAATTGTGGGGAACACAAAACATATGAAGAAGTAATTGATGATGCTAATATTTTGGGGTCAACAATTAACTCCGGAGGGACAAATAGATATTTAATAAATTTGGATGAAAAAAAGGTAACACTATACTACAATGGTAGGTTTATTAATGAAGTCCCAATCATAAGTTATAAAACTAAAAATGGTTTATTATATGTAACTATGGCGGATTATGAAATTCCAAGTAATAAAAAAATGAATAGTTATATAGTGGTGAATCATAACGTTAAGGATACTCGTCATCCAAAATTTACGTATTATTTTATTAGCCCTATCGATAATTCATCAAATGGGTCTAAAACTATTTGAATAAGAAATTCAGTCTAAATGCGATTTTATTTTTATTATTGCGTTGCAGGGCCACAAATGAATATTATTCATATCTTGTTGTATCAAAAAAGTTTAAATTTCGATGATAGTAGTAAAAAATGAGTTAATTACTTTCAAATTAATTATTTGCAGGTTTTAATGCTAAAGAAATATACCAATAGATAGCATTTTTCCCTTACTTTAAAATAAAAATGATTAAATTATAGTCTAAATTTTGTTTATTATTTAAGAATTAGTATCTTTCCACTAAATTAAAATAAATCTAAACATGGAAATTGGTAATAATCTTAAAATTCTTCGAAAAAGATTAAAGAAGTCTCAAGAAGAAGTAGCACAAGATTTAAAGTTAACTCGCTCTACCTATAGTGGTTATGAAAATGGAGTGGCGCAGCCCAATCTTGAAAATCTAGTGGCGTTCAGCGATTATTATAAAGTTCCCATTGATGATTTAGTAAGAAAAGACTTTGAAAATTTTTCTGAAAATGAATTAGAACGAATGGACGAAGGATTGTACGCAGATGTAAAAGGTCAAAAATTACGTGTCCTGACTTCTTTGGTGAATGAGCAAGACGAGGAATTGATCGAAATGGTTACGTTAAAAGCAAGTGCTGGATATACTTCAGGATATGCAGACCCAGACTATCTAAAAGTGTTGCCAACATTTCACCTGCCTTTCCTTTCGAAAAATAAAAAGTACCGTTCTTTTCCTATTCAAGGAGATTCTATGCCGCCAGTAGTAGAAGGTTCCTACGTTGTAGCAGAATTTGTGCAAAATTGGATGACCATACGCAGTTCTACACCCTGTGTTGTCGTAACGAAAGAAAATGGAATAGTTTTTAAAGTGGTGCATAATCTGTTGGAATCATCGCAATCTTTTCAACTCTGTTCAACCAATACATTTTACAAACCCTATTTTGTGCATGTCAATGATATACTAGAAATGTGGAGATTCGTGAATTATATTTCACCAGAATTAACAGAAGTACGAATGGATGATAATGATTTATCTAAGTCGTTGCAGGATTTACAGAAAGAAGTGCATGAATTAAAATCATTAATTGCGCGTTAATACTTTCTCATTTTTTGCTAAAGTACGCGCTTTGTTGAACGATTTTTTCTTCTAGTAATAAGTATTGCAAAGCTTCTTTCGTAGTATCTGTTTTGCCATTTAAACGTGCAATGATTTCATTGAACGTCATAGGAGATTGCAGCACAGAAAGAATCATTGTAGAAAGTTCTGCCACTGAATAATCGATTTTTGTTCCGGCGACACAAACATCACATTTGCCGCATACGGTTGCTGTCTGTCCAAAATAAACTAATAATTGCGACAGTCGACACGTTGGAATTTGCAAATAATCTACAGCTGCTTTTAGGCGTTTCTTGGCAAGTTCTTTTCTATTTTGATAGGCTTCTGGAGAAATGTGCAAATAATTATCTGGCATTCTCTCATGAATAAGAGTAACGGTTGGAAGACTAGATTGCCACGTAATATCAATTACACCATATTGCTCTAGTTTCTGCAGTTGTTGCGTGATATTTTGCGTTGTTGTTTTTAAACGTTTGGCAAACTCCGTTTCATTTATTTCAAAAAATCGATCAAAAATACCGGGATAACTCCGGGATAAAAGCGTAATCAGCGCCGAAAGTTTTTCGTGTTTTATTTGAAAACTATATAATTGTGTATTACCAATGGCAATTTTCACGCGCGTAGGATTAAATACACTTTCAGTAAAAACTAAGTCATTGTTTAATTCTAATATTTTCAATGAATGATAGGTATCAGAATTATTCAGATTAAATTTTTCAGTTAAATTCTTTATTTCAAAGGCATAGGTTTCATCTTTTCCAGAGCCAAAAGCAATTTGTAAATGATTACAAAGAGCGCTATACGTGTTTTTAATTGTTTGAATAGCAGGAAATTGCTTGTTTGTTTGGTCTGTTAATTGGGTCACATCTTCACTTTCCCAAAAGACAATCGAACGCGCTGCTTCGCCATCTCTACCAGCTCTGCCAGCTTCTTGAAAATAAGCCTCTAAATTATTCGGGAATTCATAATGAATAACAAATCTAACATCGGGTTTGTCAATGCCCATACCAAATGCATTGGTTGCGACCATTATTTTTATTTTTCCATCTAACCAATGATCAAGCATTAATTTTCGATCTTCCCGATTCATTCCTCCGTGGTAAATTCCCACACTGACTTTTGACGCATGTAAGAGTCGCGCAATATCCTTCACACTCTTTCTTGTTTGACAATAAATGATCCCTGTATTCTCCTTGTTGTTTTCACAAAATTGAAGAATTTGAGTTGACTTATTGACCACCTGAATCACTTCGTAGGCTAAATTTTCTCGTATAAAAGAACCTTCGAAAATAGTTTCATTTTTCAGCTTCAATTGGGCGACAATATCTTTTTGAACTTCTTTTGTCGCAGTTGCAGTTAAGGCAATAATTGGTACATTGGGATGAATTTCTCGAAGTTCAGCAATATCACGATAGGAAGGACGGAAATCATGGCCCCATTCCGAGATACAATGCGCTTCATCGACCACAATCAATCCAATGTTCATTAATTTAAAACGCTCAATAAATAATTTTGATTTCAAGCGTTCAGGAGAGGTGTATAAAAAATCAAGACCACCAAATCTAGCATTGTCCAAAGTGATGTCGATTTCTCTATAACTCATTCCACTAATAATTTCCTTGGCTCTAATTCCTTTATTGGTCAGGTTTTTCACTTGATCCTGCATCAAAGCAATCAGCGGAGATATGACAATCGTTAACCCTTCTCTCGCAAGTCCAGGTATTTGAAAGCAAATCGATTTCCCGCCACCGGTAGGAAGTAAAGCAAGAGTATCGTGCCCATAGATGGCGTTATCAACAATCTCTTCCTGCAATGGACGGAAAATGTCAAAACCCCAATACTTTAGTAATATCTCTTTACTTTTTTCCATGCAGGAATTTTAGTTTAATAGGTCAAAATTAAAGAAATTTATTTTGATGAATCTAAAAAAAGATTAGAAACACTCAATGTTTCTATTTATATTCGCAGTACTCAAAAATTAAGAATATGTTAAATGATACCATAACAATGAATATAACTTTAACTGCTAAGTCGCATATAAATGATGTTGACTGGGATAACATCCCTTTTGGAAGAGTTTTTTCTGATCATATGTTGGTAATGGATTATGCTAATGGAGCATGGAAACAGCCCGAAATATTGCCATTTGGTAATTTAACATTAAGTCCTGCAACTTCTGCGATGCATTATGGACAATCGATATTTGAAGGAATGAAAGCCAACAAAGCATCGAACGGAGATGTGTTTATGTTTCGTCCTGAAATGAATGCGAAAAGATTCAATGAATCCTGCGAACGTATGTGCATGCCTACGATACCTGAAGATTTATTTGTTGAATTAATTAGAAGATTGGTTGATTTGGAACGTGATTGGATTTCTACAAAACCAGACTATTCACTATATATTCGTCCATTTATTTTCGCTACGGATGATTTTATTGGCGTAAAACCTTCAGAAACATATAAGTTTGTCATTTTCACATGTCCAGTTGGAACCTATTACACGGAACCAGTAAGCGTAAAAATAGAAGAACATTACACAAGAGCAGCATCAGGTGGAGTTGGTATCGCTAAAACAGCAGGAAATTATGCTGCAGCTTTATATCCAGCGAAACAAGGACAATTGCAAGGTTTCCACCAATTAGTTTGGACGGATGCAAAAGAGCATAAGTATATAGAGGAATCCGGTACAATGAATATTTTATTTGTGATAAACGGCATTTTAGTTACTCCATCAGAAGAATCGGATACGATTTTAAAAGGAACAACAAAACGGGCTGTATTGCAAATTGCAGAGAGTTGGGGAATGAAAGTGGAAGAACGTAAAGTTTCAGTTGAAGAAGTTGTTACTGGAATTAAAAATGGTTCAGTAACAGAAGCATTTGGAGCAGGAACAGCAGCTACGATAGCGCACATTGTAAAACTTGGATTCCGTGATGAAGTATTAGATTTACCAACCATTGAATCTAGAACTTTCTCAAATAAAGTGAAAAAATATTTAGATGATTTAAAATCAGGAAATGTGGAAGATAGCTTCGGATGGCTGCTGAAAGTATAACTTGAAAGAAAAAATAGTAAAGCTTCTTGAAAATTCAGGAAGCTTTTTTTATGGAATTTTTCTCCGATTCCATCTTAGTAGTAAAAAAGAGAGATTGTCAAATGGATCAGTAACAAAAGTTGGGGGCTAATATTAAAACATCACCAAAATGATTAACTTATTAATTTATTTTCGAAGTGAAATTGAAATGGTCTTTCCACAGAATTAGTTGTAAATTTTTCCGTAATCGCGTTTCGCTTTTTCGCGAAATATAGCGTGAAGGAAAGTATTTACGTACGGTTTTACGAAATGGAATGAAGTAAAAAATTCCTTGGAAAGATCCTTGATTTTTGCTTACTTTTCATCAAGGAAAAGTATGAAAATGATAAAAGATGGAGATTTGAAGTTTAGATGAGAGTAGTAGATTTGAAATATATTGTTTTAGCTCCGCGGAAATATAGACTGATATTGTCAACTTCTTCGAAGATAGTATCAGTGAAGATTTTTAAATTTGGCGTATGAAGATACTTTTATTTATTATTTTGTGTAGTTTTTCATTCCATTCGAATGCTCAACAATCAGCTGTGATAAAAGGGGTTTTGAAAGATAAATTGGATGGAAAACCGATACCAAATGCCGTAGTTTCAATTTTACTTGATAGTATTAAGTATTCTGCAATCACTCAACAAAGAGGTTTTTTTATACTCGATTGCCCAAAATCTGCCAAGTATTCTATAAAAGTAGAACATGAATTGTACAATGATTATGAGGAAACTATTTTTTCTACAGAAAAGAAAGACACGAGTGAGATAAGTATCTCTATGACAAGAGCTAAATTTTTGGACACTTTTACCTTAATTGCCCCAGGTGTTCCCAAAAAAGTATTTGGAGATTCTATATTGAGTGTAGCTGATTTTGAAGTGCTAAAAGATGGTAGAATCGTTTTATTGACCTATCCAAAAAGATTGAAGAAAGGCAGCGAATTGTTGCTGTGGGATCAGAATTCAATTGTAAGCAGAAAAAAGGTTGAAGGATTAGCGGAAGAGTTAGTCAGAGATTACCGAGGAAATGCTCATGTGATATGCAAAGAAAAAGTATTTGGCGTGCATGTAGTGGAAAATGATTTTTCATTGAGTGTAGTAGAGAAAGAATATTTTAAAAAGTATTTGTCCCCCATTTTAGATACCAATAAGTCAATCTTATTTTTCTCTAATTTTAATAAATATTATCCCTCTTTCAATTATTACAGTTATGATCAATTGGATTCCACCTACACTAAAATAATTGAAATCACAGATGATTTAATGATGGAATTATATCGCTCAGAATATAAATGGGTCGACGTGAGAACGAAATTGTGGGCGAAAAACCAAGAGTTAAAAACAGGAATAGATGCCGAAATTTGGGTTGGAGCGAATTATTTTACGCAGTCTGTTTATTATAAACAATTATACGCGCCGATGTTTCACAGGAATGACACTCTGTTTGTATTTGATTATTACAAAGATCAATTGCGTAGGTTTAATCAAAAAGGGGAATTGATAGATAGTATCGCCATTTATCATCATTATCATCCAAAAGATTCAGGGTGGAAAAAGAACTTAATTCAAGACCAAGTTACAGGACAGATTTATGCCGTGATGGATCTTTCGGGCTATAGTTATATAAGGCATCTTGATACAGAGACAGGGAAATTGGGCGATAAGATTCAATTAGAATTTCGATATGCAGAAAAAATCGAAATCAATGATAATTCAGTCTACTATATTTACAGACCATTTGAGTCGGTGCAGAAAAAGTTTTTATACAAAGAAAAACTTCCTTTTAACTTTGAACAGGGCAGAGTTCCTAATGGAGATCACATAAAAAGCAATTGAAAACAAAGTGTTTATGAGGGTTAAAATTATTTTGAGGTGCTGGTATTAAATTACTATTGAAATCCTATATGGATAAAAAAGTAATTCTGTGTGTTTTTTTATTGTATCATTTCCATTTTATTCCAATTATCTTTTGACTAATTTTATTTCATAATTATCAAGATT
>CAMDAO010000089.1 GCA_945888595.1 Chryseobacterium gleum
CACTCCTTTGACATTTAAGCCCATGCCCTTATAAGAATCTAAAACAGATTGGTATTCATTTTTACGAAGCAAGCCATTATCAACAAAAATACAATGCAGATTTGCTCCAATTGCTTTGTGAAGTAAAACCGCTGCCACAGAAGAGTCAACTCCACCTGACAATCCAAGTATTACTTTATCACTACCTATTTTCTCTTTTAAATCGCGAACTGTTGAATCTACAAATGAATCAGGTGTCCAATTTTGACTACAACCACAAATACCGACAATGAAATTTTCCAATAAAATTGAGCCTTCAAGAGAATGGTACACTTCCGGATGAAACTGAATTCCAAAAGTATTCTCCCCTTCAATATGATATCCTGCAATTTGCACATCTTCCGTACTTGCAATTATTTTGTAATGAGCAGGAATTGACTTTACTGTATCTCCATGCGACATCCAGACTTGGGAGCCAATTGTCATACCTTTTGTTAGCACATTTGACTGATCTACATGCGTTAAATTTGCCCTACCATATTCTCGAATAGTGGAAGGAAGTACTTCTCCCCCATAATTATGTGATAAATATTGTGCACCAAAACAAAGTCCTAAAAGTGGAAATTTCCCTTTTATCTCATCTAAATTTGGATGGGGAGCATTTTCATCTCTAACAGAAAAAGGACTTCCAGAAAGAATTACACCTTTAATAGAATCATTCATTTCTGGACATTTATTCCAAGGCACAATTTCACAATAAACATTTAGTTCTCTCACTCTTCTTGCAATCAATTGCGTATACTGTGAGCCAAAATCAAGTATTAATATCATTTCTTTCATGGATCAAAGATAGTTCTTTTTTGAAATTCGACAACAAGATTCAAAGACTATTTGACGTAAGTCGCGAAGATTCAAGACGCGAAGATTCAGGACTTCAAGACTTCAAGATTCAAGATGCGAAGATTCAAGATGCGAAGATTCAAGATTAACGAACGACAAGTTGATGCGTTTTTTTAATGCTGACCTTTAAGCTCCCTGTCTTTTACTTAAAAATCTAATTTGTCATTGTGTCACAAATTACAAAATGGAACAATTTTAGATGAGAAGTGTTGAAATAAACTGAAATAAACACAATTAAATAGCAGAAATAACCCTATTTTTGAACTCTTAATTTTTTCAAACATATTATGATACAAGGAATTTTAAAAAAAATATTTGGTGATAAATCAGCAAAAGATCAAAAAAGCTACCAACCACTTATCGATAAAACTCATGAATTCACGGCAGTTTTAGAATCTTTAACGGATGATGAATTACGCGCAAAAACGAACTACTTTCAACAAATAATAAAAGACGGTACAAAATCAATAGAAAATGAAGTGGTTGAATTGAACGCAAAAGCTAATAATCCTGCGACCGTTATTTTTGACAAAGAAGCGATTTTTGAAAAAATTGATAAATTAACAGAAATAATCGATGAAAAAATTGAAGAAATTTTAGAAACTATTTTACCAGAAGCATTTGCGGTAATCAAAGAAACAGCTAGACGATGGGCTGAAAACGGCCAACTTACAGTGACAGCTCAGCAATTTGATCGCGATTTAGCAGCTAAGAAAGATGGAATTACCATTGAGGGTGACATGGCTATCTGGCATAACAACTGGACTGCTGCAGGTGCTGAAGTTGAATGGAAAATGGTTCATTATGATGTTCAATTGATGGGTGGAGCTGTACTTCATCGAGGAAATATTTCAGAAATGCAGACAGGAGAAGGGAAAACATTGGTTGCAACACTACCAGTGTATCTAAATGCCCTTGCTGGAAAAGGAGTTCACCTTGTAACTGTTAATGATTATCTAGCAAAACGTGACTCGGAATGGATGGGTCCATTGTATCAATTCCATGGTTTAAAAGTCGATTGTATTGACAAGCATAGACCTAATTCGCCAGAACGTCGTCAGGCATACCTAGCGGATATCACTTTTGGAACCAATAACGAATTTGGATTCGATTACTTGCGTGACAATATGGCAGGGAGTGTAGAGGATTTAGTGCAGCAAAAACATCATTTCGCGATTGTCGATGAGGTCGATTCTGTATTAATTGACGATGCAAGAACCCCTTTAATTATTTCTGGTCCAACACCTCGTGGAGACGAACATGAGTTTCATCTATTAAAACCGCGTATTGAAACAGTTGTTGCAGCGCAGCGCCAGTATGTGGCTAAATGTATCGAAGATGCAAAGAATTTACTGAGTGTAGTCAATACTCCAAGTGATGATAAAAAAGACGCAAAACAAATGCTGGAAGATGGCGGAATTGCTTTATTAAGAGCACACCGTGGCTTACCAAAAAATAAAACATTAATTAAATTCCTTTCAGAACCAGGAATGCGAGCGCAATTGCAAAAGGTAGAGAATTTCTACATGCAAGATCAAAATAAACACATGAAAAAAATCGATAAGGAGCTATTCTTTGTTATCGATGAAAAAAATAATACAATCGAACTTACTGAAAAAGGAATCGAATTGATCTCAGGGAAAGATGATCAAGATTTCTTTATTATGCCAGACATTGGATTAGAAATCGCAAATCTTCAAAAAGAAAATCTTCAAAAAGATCATTTCTTAGAGAAAAAAGATGAGTTAATTCGAGACTACAGTATCAAATCAGAAAGAATACATTCCGTTTCTCAATTATTAAAAGCATATACACTTTTTGAAAAAGAAGTCGAATATATCATTTTGGAGGGAAAAATAAAACTTGTTGATGAGCAAACAGGGCGTGTAATGGAAGGTCGAAGATATTCTGATGGTCTTCATCAAGCGATTGAAGCCAAAGAAAATGTTCAAGTAGAAGACGCTACTCAAACCTATGCTACTATTACGCTGCAAAATTATTTCCGCATGTATCACAAGTTATGCGGTATGACTGGTACTGCAGAAACGGAAGCAAAAGAATTCTGGGATATTTATAAACTAGATGTAGTTGTAATCCCTTCCAACAGACCTATTATACGTAAAGATCAAAATGACTACGTTTTTAAATCTGCAAGAGAAAAGTTTAATGCAGTTATCGAAGAGATAGAAAAATTAGTAGAAGAAGGCAGACCTGTATTAGTTGGAACAACAACGGTTGAAATTTCTGAATATTTAAGTGAATTACTTAAAAAGAAAGGAGTTCCTCATCAAGTTTTAAATGCTAAATATCATCAAAAAGAAGCTGAAATAGTTGCTAATGCTGGTAAAGGTGGAGCAGTAACCATTGCTACCAATATGGCAGGACGTGGAACCGATATTAAATTAGGTGAAGGGGTAAAAGAAAAAGGTGGTTTAGCAATTATCGGAACCGAGCGTCATGATTCTAGACGTGTCGACCGTCAATTAAGAGGTCGAGCTGGACGTCAAGGTGATCCTGGGTCTTCCCAATTTTTTGTTTGTTTGGAAGATGATTTGATGCGTAAATTTGGATCTGAACGAATTGCTAAATTAATGGATAGAATGGGACTAAAAGAAGGGGAAGTAATTACCCATAGCATGGTTTCGAAATCAATTGAAAGAGCACAGAAAAAAGTGGAAGAAAATAATTTCGGAAGTCGTAAACGATTATTAGAGTACGATGATGTTATGAACGCTCAACGTAAAGCTATTTATAAAAAACGGCACAATGCATTATTTGGAGATCGTCTTGATTTAGACACAGATAATATGTTTTATGATATATCCGAATCTATTGTTACATCGCACGGCGGAGGGAGCGGTTATGAGGAATTTGAATTAGATTTACTTCGCGTATTAAATATTCAATCGCCCGTTACTGAGGAAGAATATAAAACAATCGATAAAACGACACTTTCTGATAAAGTGTATACCGATGTTTGCGCGCATTACACAAGAAAGAACGACAAAATATCCGCGCGCGTTTACCATCAAGTAAAACACGTGTATGAAACAATGAATGGTCAATTTAAAAACATAATTTTCCCTTTGACCGATGGAAAGCGTGAAATTCAAATGCAACTTGATTTGGAATTAGCCTATAAAACAGAAGGGAAACAAATCGCCAAAGAATACGAGAAAAATATCACGTTAGGAATGATCGATAATGAATGGAAAGAACATCTAAGAGAAATGGATGATTTACGTTCAGCAGTTAACAATGCACAATATGAGCAAAAAGACCCATTATTGGTTTATAAACTAGAATCATTTGACTTATTTAAAGGAATGTTATTGCGTTTAAATACTGAAACGACAGAATTTCTAATGAAAGTAGATATTCCACATGAAGAAGAAATAGAAACTACCAATAAGGCGGCAATAAATGTTGATCATTATCAAAAAGCACAAGTACAACAGCCGAATGGAAATAATGGTTCTTCAAGAAACACATCCTCTACAAGAGCTCCTCAATTTCAAGGAAGTGAAGGATATGACCAAGCGATGCAAAATTCATATCAACAGCCAGAAAAGCAGCAACCTGTGATCGCTGAACCGAAAACGGGAAGAAATGATCCTTGTCCTTGTGGAAGTGGTAAAAAATTCAAACAGTGCCACGGATAAAAAATTATAAGCCGTATCAATGAATGATACGGCTTTCTTTTTTTAAAAAAATAGTCAACCTTATCAAATTACTATTTCTAGACAATTAGATCAATTCTCACTGAAGATCTTAAAATAAAAACAATAAAGGTTGTTTTACACATTTGAAGGAGAAAATCACACAAAAATATAGTAGCTGTAAAAGATGGTGTTTAGTGCTTCAAACTAATTACTTTGAAAACGATCATACTTTTTTTATCTTGGGATTTCAAGAATAAACTAAATCAACTACTTCCTATTTTCCATGTAATATTGACTTAACCGACGAAGTAAATTCTTGATTAGGTCTACTTTAAAAAAATAGCTTATCAATGAACTTTAAAAAAAGTAGGTGCTTTCCATAGAAATCAACAAAACAAATTGTTTCTTTGTAATCATAAACTATACTATAATATGAGGCAAATTCTGTTATCCTTACTTTTTATTTGTCATATAACGGCAAATTACGCTCAAAAAAATGAAATTTATCATTTTCAAAAAGCACACCCTAAAGTTTCATTTATCTCACAAGAACGATTCAATTCCTTTTCACACGAAGAAATACTATTACTCGGGAATGATTATATACTGTTTAACAAAGAAATTTCTGTATCAGATTTAGCCAGTTTTAAAGGAGGTCCAAGAAACAAAGAGCTGAGAGCAGAGAGTGCAAAAGATATTGATACTGCTGCTGCTGAGGAAGTATTAAATGAAATCAAAATTTGGCTTGCAACTCATCCTTCCGTTAAAATTGTGAAGAATTCTGAATTCGAAGCATTGTCAGAACCGGATAAAATTCATTACATCAATAATCAGTGCCTAATTCTTATTGGTGAAACAATTACTAGCCAAGACCTTGCAAATTATCCATTTTAATCATCATGTCATTTCACATCTTTTTGATTTTTTGAATATTACCTTATGAGACTTTCTTTACGAATACTGATTATATCATTTTGCCTGTTTTTTTTATCTACTGATTTACTAGCAAATAATACCCCCTGCACAGCAACAACTTTAACGTTAAACAGTTCGTGTTCATATACAAATAGCACGACTGTAGGTGCAACCTATTCTTCTAATGTTGACAACTTTGGTACACCTTCTTGTGCTTCGCCAGGTTCGCCGGACGTCTGGTTTTCATTTGTTGCTCCAGCAGGAGGCTCGGTAAGAATTCAAACAGTAAGTGGAACGATGACAGATAGCGGGATGGCTTTGTATTCAACCGCAACTGGCGCATGTAGTTCTACAAGTACTTTATTAAACTGTGATGATGACAGTGGTGCAGGATCTATGTCACTTATTGATTACAGTGGTTTAATAGCTGGACGAACCTATTACGTGAGAGTATGGAAATATTTAAGTGGGAAAGGTACTTTTCAAATTTGCGTTATGTCTATGTCTATTTCTTCAACTTTAAATAATACCACTTGTTCAAGCATGTCACCAATTTGTTCAGGATCTCCAATTTTTTTTACGGCACTAGCCACGGGCACTAGCGCCCCTGTTGGACCGAACTATGACTGCTTAATTACACAACCAAACCCAACATGGTTTTATTTAGAAATTGATAATCCCGGACTACTCTCTGTTGACATATCAGCTAATGATGATATTGATTACGCACTTTGGGGACCTTATAATTCTTTGTCAGCTTCCAAAGCAGCTTGCAATAGCTATCCAACACCGATAGATTGCAGTTTTTCAATCTCCGAGATTGAGCAAGCAAATGCTGCAGGAGCGGTAAGCGGGAAATTTTATGTATTATTAGTGACGAATTATTCAAATGTATCTCAAATAATTGCTGTAGATCAATCGGCAACTGCCACTGCTACTACAAATTGCGCTATCGTGCTTCCAATCGAAATGAGCAGTTACGAAGTGAAAATAATCGATCAAAAGACTTCGGTGAAATGGGTTACGGAAACGGAAAGAAACAATGACTTTTTTCTTGTTCAACGTTCAGCTGAAGGCAGTATCTGGGAAACCATTGGTGTTAAAAAAGGAAAATTAAATAGTTTAGTACAAAACAGCTATGAGTATATTGACGAAAATCCGCTTCTAGGCATTTCTTACTATCGTTTAAAACAAGTAGATATTGATGGAAATTTCACCTTTACTCCTATTCGTTCGATAATAAATGACCCCGTTTTAGATTTTACCGTCTATCCAATTCCTGCAAAAGATGAAGTTAAAATCAAGACAGAAAATCAAGAAATAGATCATCTTCAATTATTCGATCTACTTGGCGAGCAAATAGAAATACCATTCACACGAATAAATGGAGAATACATCCTGCCCATAAGTGCACTTAAAAAAGGTATCTATACGCTGGTTTTGACCATTGGAGATAAAAAAATAAATAGAAAATTAATCAAATCATAAAATAAACGTATGTTCAATCTTCTATTTCTATATCTTTGACTATGGAAAAGAAGATCAAACGTATTCTTATAATTGGCGCGGGAAATGTGGCTACTCATTTGGCTACTTCCCTTTCCGGACATGTTGACATTGTTGGAATTTACAGTAAAAATCACCTCTCCTCAAAAGTCCTATCTTCCAAATTAAAATGTCCTCATATTGAATCAATTGGTCAGTTTCCGCCTTGTGATTTACTATTGGTTTGTGTACAGGATTCTTCAATTAATGAACTCATTTTAAGCATACCAAATCATTTCAATATTGCGTATTCATCAGGAAGTATTGATTTACCCTTGGATTCAAAACGTGAGAATTATGGTGTTTTTTATCCGTTGCAAACTTTTTCGAAAGAAAGAGAAGTAGATCTTTCAAAAGTTCCCTTTTTCATTGAAGCAACAAATAAAATTTTCGCAAAACAACTTTTTGATTTCGCTTTATTGCTAAGTTCTCACGTAACATACGCTTCCTCACTTGAGCGAAAAAATCTACATATTTCAGCAATTTTTGTGAGTAATTTTATAAATCACTTAGCCTATTTATCTCAAGAACATGCAGAAAATAATCATTTAAATTGGGAGCATTTAAAGCCTTTGATTCATGAAACAATTAACAAAATTGTTACGATAGCCCCAAAAATTTCACAAACAGGACCAGCACGAAGAAATGACCTAGAAGTTATCAATGATCATTTACGCATGTTAAACGGTTTTCCAAAAGACATATATAAAGTCATCTCGGATAGTATACTACATACTTATTCAAAAACAAATACGAATGATTAGCTACAAAGTAAGATTGAATCAAATAACAACATTTATTTTTGATGTTGATGGAGTAATGACAAATGGAGATATTACTATCTTTAAAGGTGAATTTCTGAGAACCCTTCATTCCCGGGATGCTTATGCTATTCAATATGCTGTAAAAATGGGTTATCGTATTCTCGTGATTACCGGCGGTGAATCAATTGATGTTAAAAATATTCTATTAAAAATTGGGGTGAACGAGGTGGCATTGCGATCTTCTAATAAATTAAAAGTCTATTCTGACCTCAAGAAAAAATACAAGTTTTCAGATGAACAAGTCATGTATATGGGAGATGATATCCCCGATTATCAAGTAATGTCAACTGTTGGATGTGCTGCCTGTCCTCAAGATGCTGCGGTAGAAATAAAACAAATATCACATTATCAATCTCCTTTTGATGGCGGGAAAAATTGTGTCCGCGATATTATTGAACAAACATTACGTGTTCAGAATAACTGGTTCACAGAAAAAGCTTTTGAATGGTGATTTTAAAAAAAAAGAAAGAACTATTTAATAATTGTAAACATTTTATTTACTATCATCGTTTTTGAAATTAGTGAGATATAATAATTCCCACTTTTTACAGTATCAAGGTTAATTCTACACAAATTTTCTTGAGTATCGTTTCCTGACAGGTTATTTATCTGTTGAAGAGTTATTCCTGAAATTCTTTGACCAGAAATAGTACTAATTATAATTTCGCTTAGATCGTTCGGAATTTTTACATATAATTCACTTGACGCTGGATTAGGATACAATGCAATATCCTCATACAGAAACTGTTCTTCCAACTGAACCAAACTATAGGTCGTTGGAACACCATCTGTTAAAGGAAAATCATCATTAATACCGATTTTAGCTATAAATACATTTTTTCCTCCCGAACCATATGAAGTAGTGTACCCAACAATAATTGCACCTCCATCGCTCGTAGAAATAATTTGACCTCCAATATCGTCGCCTGTATTGGTGATTCCAAACGCTAATCCTTCCCAACCATAATTTGACTCGTTGAATCGTGCGATATTTAAATCTTCTCCAACGGGAAACGTTGTGCCCTCTAACAATCGACTATATGCTAAATATATCTTGTCAACAGCGCTGTAGGTGGTCGTTAATTCGTATGACTCTCTGCCGGGTGTAACAGTCAAAAATTCAGAAATAAAAGCACCCGAAGTATCTATTTTAGCTGAATAGGCATCTAATTCAGAATTTAAAGGAAATAAATTACTTCCCACAGGATTAATATGATCGCCCACAATACACAAATCATTGAAAATATATTCACCCTTGTTTCCATAATAATGTTCCCACTGAATTTCTCCATTCGTTTTAATACAAAGCAAATATGCTTTTTTCAACAGGGAATCTTGTACATAGGTTTGTCCTCCAATAATGCAAATTGAATCATTCAATTGTCGAATACAAGTTGCAACATCATCTCCATTACCTCCTAACGTTTTGGTCCATAAAGTATCTCCCTCTTTATCCGTTCTCACGATGTAAATATCATCATTGCCAGCAGTATTCGTGTTTGTTAGTCCTACCATCATGATACCAGTATCAAGAAGCATAGTAGCGTCATTTACTCTCTCCCAGCCAGTACCTCCATATGATTTTTCCCATAGAAAATTTCCTAATTCATCGGTTTTCACCAGATAATTATCAAATCCACCTTTTCCAATCGAATTCGTATAGCCTGCTATATAAAATCCCACATTCTTCTTATATAGTACCCTCCTGCCGCCTTCAGATTCAATTCCTCCGTAACTTGCAGACCATTTATAGGTGCCAAATTTGTCTATTTTTAATAAAAAAGCTTGTGAAGCACCTTCCACAAAACTACTTGAGGAACCTGTAATGACATAACTACTATCTTCTAGCTGAGTTATCCCTTGCCCGAAATCATATCCATTATTAGTGAATAGTTCATAGAATTTAACTTGACTTTCAGCCAAATAAGGCAGCCAAATACATACCCAGAAAAAAAGTATTTTTAAATTTTGCATCTTACTCTAAATAAAAGTGACTGACCGAACCCTT
>CAMDAO010000090.1 GCA_945888595.1 Chryseobacterium gleum
TTTTCACTTTTTTCTTTTTGATCTCCAGCGTTTTCCTCCTTTCCTTTATTTTGCTTATTTGCGATACTTTGCACTAAACCAAGCGCCACACAGGTCATAATTAAAGCTGACCCCCCCATGGCAAGAAGCGGCATGTTTTGCCCGGTTACTGGGAAAACTCCCGTGCAAACCAGCATATTAACGGAAGCTTGGATGAGCAATAAAATTCCTATTCCGATGCAGAGATAGGTTTCAAACATACTAGCTGAATGCAATCCTATTTGGAAGATTCGATATAATAAAATTAAATAAAGCAGGACCAAAATGACAGAAGATATGGATCCAAATTCTTCTACATAACTGGAATAATAGAAATCGGCATATGCTTCTGGTAGATATTCTTTCAGTTTTCCATCACCCACACCTTGACCAAAAACACCTCCATTGTAAATGGCTAATTTAGCGTTCATTGCTTGTGCATTTGCCACCACTTCTTCTTCTTCCCCGTCTGACATGCTGCTAATACGATGCATCCAAGTATCAAATCGAGGTAATAACTCTAATTTCGGAGCTACTAAATGTAGACCCACAATCAGTGCTAACGAGCCAATACATGCGCCAACTATAGTAAGAAGTTTTAAGAATGGGACCTTCCCGATAAAAAGAAGGATGAAGCAAATTAAGAATAACAAGGCTGCTGTCGAAAAGTTATCTTTTAATATTAATAAACAAATAACACCGATAGGTATTAGTAACTTCCAAAGTCCGCCTTTCCATTGATTTAAAAGGTCCTTTTGTACCACCAATAATCTCGAGACCGTTAATATTAAAGCCAATTTAGCAAAGTCGGACGCTTGAAATGTTAATCCAACAAAAGGAATTTGAACCCAACGTCCAGCATTATTTACTTTTACTCCGAAAAAAAAAGTAAATACTAAAATGCAAATTGAAAGGTAATATCCGAATTTTGAAATCTGATAGAAATATTTTGGATCCTTCTTATGC
Organism: Chryseobacterium gleum; assembly: GCA_945888595.1. Classification (GTDB taxonomy): domain Bacteria; phylum Bacteroidota; class Bacteroidia; order Flavobacteriales_D; family Crocinitomicaceae; genus CAIUKX01. The sequence goes on from CAMDAO010000090.1 coordinate 985, forward strand.
AACCAAAACATGGCAAAAAAAGCTAAAATTACATACGTGAAATGCTTGAATAAATACTTAATTGGAGTTCCTCCGGCCGTTTTAACCAAAATAGGCACAAAACTATAAACGCTGACCAACGAAAAAGCCATCATTAATAGTGTAATGATCCAAATTACCCGATCCCCCTTTAAATATTTTAAATACTCTTTCACTTATTTTGTTTGATGTATGTTTAAAAAGTCTTCGAACGATTCTCTATTTTCTTTCCAATTTTCACCCGATGCTGAAAACAAAAAGACTGCGTTTTTAATTTTTAGTGACTTCAACATTATGAAAGCATTCTCCAGCGAGCTTACTCCCACAATATTTTCAATCTTTTCTAAAGCGTCAATTGAGAAATTAATTTTCGAATTATCGTATACAATTACTGTTTTTAATTGAAGACATACGGATGAATCTTCAAGTATTGTACTATTAATATCTTTCGAATTACCAATCCAGACGATCGGAAATGGGAAAGCATGCAATGTATTAGCAACTAAATTAAAATTGGGTTGATACCACGAAAAAGTATCCATTCCCCATAATTTGCCATGTGGACGCAAAGACGTCTCCTTCATGTTTTTTAGGCCTTCGTTTCTAGCTTCCTTTAAACGATCACTTAAATTTATGTTTAGTTCACTTTTCATAGCTATTATAATAAAATTATAATTTTCTAACTGCTTCTTTAAACAAGTCACCTCTGTGCTCGTAGTTTTCGAATAAATCAAAACTTGCGCAAGCAGGAGAAAGCAAAACAGTCTCATCTTTAGATGCCAAACGGTATCCATACGCCACTGCTTCCATTGCTGATTTAGCTTCAACAATTGTTTCTACTGAACTTGAAAAAGTATCAATGATTTTTTGATTGTCCAATCCTAAACAGATGATTGCTTTGACTTTATCTTTTACTAAGTCGAGCAGTTCTGAATAATCATTTCCTTTGTCCACACCTCCAACAATCCAAACCGTTGGTTTGTCCATTGATTCCAAAGCGAACCAAGTTGAATTAATATTTGTCGCTTTTGAGTCGTTAATGAATTCGATTCCATGAACTTTCGCTACAAATTCTAAGCGGTGCTCAACATTTACGAAATCTTCTAAACTCTCGCGGATTACCGAACTTCGGATGTCAAGTAATCTTGCAGCAATTCCTGATGCCATGGAATTCTGCGCATTGTGCTTGCCTTTTAGGGCTAAATCGTGGATTGACATAGTTAATTTTTCGTTTATAGTTATTGTTATTTGTTCTTCTTTTAGAAAAGCTCCCGCTTTCATTTCTGTTAGCAGAGAAAAAGGTGCTTTTTTAGCAGCAATTTCTCTTTTTGCCATCTCTCTTGCAATAATTGGATCATCGTGGTTATAGATAAACCAATCGTTCATTGTTTGGTTTTGTAAAATTCTAAACTTAGAATCTACATAGTTTTGCATTTGATAATCGTATCGATCTAAATGGTCAGGTGTGATATTCAAAATCATTGCAATATCTGCTCTAAACTCAAACATATCATCTAATTGAAACGAACTTAATTCAAGTACATACCAATCAAACTCCTCAGTTGCAATTTGTTTTGCAAAGCTCTTTCCAACATTTCCTGCTAAACCTACATTTATTCCCGCTTTGCGAAGAATGTGATAGGTTAACATCGTGGTTGTTGTTTTACCATTACTTCCAGTGATACAGATTGTTTTTGCCTTCAGATAATAGCCACCAAATTCAATTTCAGAGATAATTTTAATTCCTTTCTCTTTCAATTTTTTTATAACTGGCGATTTATCTGGTATCCCTGGTGACTTTATTATTAACTCAGATTTAAATAGAATATCTTCCGAATGCTGATTTTCTTCCCATTTCAAATCATATGTATCTAATTCATCTTTAAACTCTTGCTTAATTTTTCCGAAATCTGAGACAAATACATTCCAACCCTGCTTTTTAGCAAGAATAGCAGCTCCCACTCCGCTTTCGCCAGCTCCTAAGATTGAAATATGTTTTTGTTCTTTTTTCATTTTATTTTTTTTAATTATTACGATAACATTCGTAGAGGCAAGGCATGCCTTGCCTCTACGAATGTTATCGTAATTTTAATGATACGATTGTTATTACTGCAAGCAGTATTGATACGATCCAGAATCTTGCGACAATTTTTGCTTCGTGAATTCCTTTCTTTTGATAATGGTGGTGCAATGGAGCCATTAAGAATATTCTACGACCTTCACCAAATCTTTTCTTCGTAAATTTAAAATAGGCTACTTGCAAAATCACGGATAAATTTTCGACTAAGAAAACCCCACAAAGAACAGGGATCATCAATTCTTTTCGAATTACAATAGCAAAAACTGCGATAATTCCGCCCAATGCCAAACTACCTGTATCCCCCATGAAAATTTGTGCTGGATATGAATTATACCATAAAAACCCAACGCAAGCACCAACAAAAGCAGCGATAAAAATGACCATCTCTTCTGTCCCAGGAATGTACATCACATTTAAATAATCTGCGAAATGCACATTCGAACTAATATAGGCTAAAACGGCTAGTGCAATTCCAATTATTGCGGAAGAACCGGTCGCCAAACCATCTAATCCGTCCGTAAGATTTGCTCCGTTTGAAACAGATATTACAATTAAGATAACTAAAGGGATAAATAATAACCAAACAGAAGAACTACTTCCAATAAAGTCAGAATAATTTAACTCATTATCTTTCACGAAAGGAATGGTGGTGGTCATTGCGTCTGTTTTGATCCATTTTGTTTGCTTATCTGCTGTGATATCAGAATGTAAATGCGAAACCAACGTTTCATTTGCTTGAAGAGCATAATCCAATGGCACTTGCTTGTGCACTTGCACATCATTGCTAAAATAAAGAATCCCTCCCACCAGCAAACCAACACCGATTTGCCCAATTATTTTGAATCGTCCTTTTAGTCCTTCTTTGTTCTTTTTAAAAACCTTGATGTAATCGTCTAAGAAGCCTATTGCTCCTAGCCAAACAGTAGAAACTATCATCGTTATCACATAAATATTATGCAATTTTGCGAACAATAAAGTAGGAATTAAAATAGAGCCAAGAATTATTAACCCTCCCATAGTTGGAGTACCTTGTTTTTCAACTTGACCTGTTAAACCAAGATCACGCACGGTTTCCCCAATTTGTTGACGCCTCAATAAGTTAATGATTCGCTTCCCAAAAAAGATCGAAATAATTAAAGATGTAATTAAAGCCATTGCCGCTCTAAATGAAATAAAGTTGAATAATCCCGCTCCTGGGAAATTCATCATTGAATCGAGGTATTTAAATAAATAGTATAACATTATTTCTCCAGTTTATTAAACATTTCAGTTACTTGTTCCATGTCATCAAAGTGATGTTTAACTCCTTTGATGTCTTGGTATTTCTCATGCCCTTTTCCAGCAATAAGAATAATATCTCCTTTTTCAGCCATCACTACTGCTGTTTTTATCGCCTGTGCTCGATCGACAATAGAAAGCGTTTTTTTAAAATACTGACCTTCCACTCCTAACATCATCTCTTCCATAATTCTATCCGGATCTTCCGAACGAGGGTTATCAGAGGTGATAATTACTTTATCACTTAATTCGCAAGCAATTCCTGCCATTTTTGGACGTTTTGTTGTGTCTCTATCACCACCGCAACCCACCACAGTGAAAACAGTTTCGTTTTTGGTGCGGATAGAAGAAATCGTTTTTAAAACATTTTCTAGCGCATCCGGTGTGTGCGCATAATCAACGATAGCAGTGATTCCACTCGCACTTGTTATGTGTTGGAAACGACCTTCCACGGACTCAAGACTACTAAGAGCTGTCAAGATTTCTAATTTATCTTCTCCTAACAATTCACTTACAGCATAAATTGTCACTAAATTGTATGCATTGAAATCACCAATCAATCTCGACCAAACTTCTTCTCCGCATAAGTTTAATACGAGTCCTGAAAACTGATTTTCAAGAACTTTTACTTTAAAATCTGCAGGGGATTTCAGAGCATATGAATATTTGCTGGCTTTTGTGTTTTGCAACATCACCATTCCATTTTTATCATCGCAATTTGTCAATGCAAAAGCAGTGGAAGGTAATCCATCGAAAAAAGCTTTTTTCACACGGATATATTCTTTGAAAGTTGAATGATAATCTAAATGATCATGTGTAATATTTGTAAAAACACCCCCCGCAAAAACTAATCCTTCCACTCGATTTTGATGAATGGCGTGAGAGCTAACTTCCATAAAACAATGCGTGCATCCTGCTTCCATCATTTCATACAATAAAGCATTTAGAGAAACGGGATCTGGCGTTGTATGAGTTGCTGTAATCTCTAGAGCACCAATTTTATTTACCACGGTTGACAGTAAACCACATGAATAGCCCAATTTAGTAAACAAATTATAGAGCAATGTCGTGGTTGTCGTTTTACCATTAGTACCTGTAATTCCAATCAACTTTAATTTACTTGAAGGATGATTATAAAAATTAGTAGCCATGATAGCTAATGCTCGATGCGAATTATCTGTCAGTATAAGTGTAACATCTGGATGCACATCTACTTTCTTTTCAGCAACGATTACCTTGCAACCATTTTTAATCACAGATGAAATAAAGTCATGCCCATCAACAACAGTTCCTTTGATAGCTATAAATACAGTATCCTCATCCGCTTTTCTTGAATCAAAAACGATTGTGTCAATTTTTATTTCCATTGAACCATTTACCGAAAGAATGGTAACACCAGAAAGTATGTCTTTTAGCGTCTTTTTCATTATTTTAGCGTTAATTCAATTAAACCACCATTAAAAGCAGGAGTTCCAGCTGGCGACGATTGCCGGACAACTTTTCCATACCCAATTATATCCACACTCATCCCTATTGATTCAATAAGGAAAACCGCGTCTCTTGCGCTCATGCCTAGCACGTTTGGAACAACACCGTCTTTAAAGCTTCTTCTTGTAAATGCAATTTCATTTTTATTTGAAGTTGTATTAACCCAATCGACGTGCACATCATCTGTATATTGTATATGAAGTTTTTTCATCACAATTAATAAATCATGAAGGTTACCATCTTTTGAAACAGGAACATCCAATGACTTAATTCGCTTTTCGTTCACGGCTCTATGATATTGCAAACTAGTAGCGTATACCTTGTTAGCTATTGCCGCGAAAACTGTCCCCGATACGGACGCTCCATATATATTTTCTCCTGAAGCAGCAATGGAAACGATACAAGAATAAATAGGGTTTTTTACAGGGAAATAGCCCACAAAAGAGGCTAAGTACTTTTTCTCTCCCTTATTTCCATAGCGCATATCATCGTTCAAGATTTCGGCTGTACCTGTCTTTCCGGCAATATCAAAAAAAGAGGAAATCAATCGTTTTCCTGTTCCTTCTTTCATCACTCCCGCCAGACAACTTTGCAATATTTTTAATGTTTTATCTGAACAAATTTTCGGATTGATCACGAACGGTTGAAATTCTTTCACTACTTCAGCCCCTCGGCGAATTTCTTTCACAAATTGAGGTTTTACAAATTTTCCATTGTTCGCAACGGCGTTATAAAAAGCCAATGTTTGAAGCGGAGTTTGCTGCACTTCATACCCAACAGCCATCCAAGCCAAAGAAATTCCTGACCAACTTTTAGAACCTGGTTCATAGATTGTTGGATTCGCCTCTCCTTCAATGTCCAATCCTAATGGGGTACTTAAGCCAAATGATTTTAAATGGTCAACAAATAATTTAGGCTCATCTTTATATGCTTTGTAAATAACTTTTGAAATCACATTGGATGACTTTTCGAAGGCACTTTTAATCGTAATATCGCCATAATTAGCATTGTGTGCTTCATTTAATGATTTATTAAAATATGTATATTTTGGCGCTGCTCTAACAATATCCGTTATTAAAAACTTATTATCATCCAAACCAGCCATCAATGAAGCGAGTTTAAACGTTGAACCCGGCACTTCGCGTGTGCCAATTGCATGGTTAAAAAGTTCATAATATTCTCCATTTGGTGATAACGTCAGGTTTACAATCGCTTTTACAAAGCCTGTTTTCACATCCATCACAACCGCGCATCCGTGCTTTGCTCCCTGCGCTTTTAATTGACTTAACAATTCCGAATGAGCAACCTCTTGAATTTCTTTATCAATTGACGTGATTATATCAGCACCTTCAACAGCCTCCTTAGTGATTTGGCCCGTTTTTTTCCATCCAGTCGAAATTTCTTGTTCAATTTCTTGACCAGGCTCTCCGGCTAAATATTCGTTATAGGCCCCTTCAATACCAACACGAAGCTCTTTACTGTTTTTAGTGGCTGCTTGATAATAACCTAAAGTCCTCTTCAAAAGCTCATTATAGGGCCGTTTACGAATTGAAGTGACCGTATTATCAATCAAACCGCCCTTCATTCTACCTAAATTAAAAATTGGTAATTTGTTTAATAAACGTCTTTCCTCATTGGTAGCTTTACTCTTTATTTTTAAAAATCTGTTTTTTTGCCCTCTTGCTTTTTGAATTTCTACTTGCCATTCTCGGGATGATTTAGTCGGGAAAATCTCAGACAATCCTCTTGATAAATCAGTAATTGAATCATCAAATATTTTTTGATCTACAACCGTTGGGTCTAAATAAATTTCATAGAAAGAAATGGAAGTAACTAAGGGTGTTGAATTAATATCTAATATTTCGCCTCTTCTTGGCAATCTTAAACTGATTCGTTTTGGGATTTTTTCCTCAGAAGACGTGATAGAATTGGATGTAGACGATTTACCATTCATTTGAATAGAAATTGTTTTAAAAAGAACTACCAACATGATAACAACGAACCCAAAATAAACTAGGTACGCTCTCCAATATATGTCTTTCTTTTCAGCCATTTCTATTTATTAATCTTTTTAATTCGTATCACTTTTGTAGGATTTACTGTTTCATTTAATCCTCTTTTACTCAATTTTTCAATTAATTTATATCTTCTTGTTTCCTCTTCTAACTTTGTTTTTGTTTCCACATAATTAGAGTTCAGTTCATTTAGTTCTATTTGTGCTTTTTCAGCATCTTTTGATAATTGCTTTCCGTAATATCCTTTTGCTACTAAAAGAAGTAGAAGAAAAATGATAAAAAAAATGAAATTCAAATTATTCAACACAAACTCCTTCGTTAAGAAATCACCATTCATAATCTGCACCAAAGCACTTGGTCCCGATTTTTTTGCTGACTCCTTTTTTTTCTTTGGTTCCGGTTTTTTTGGAACTTCAGGAATGGAGTCTTTATCTATGTATTCATTATCCTTCATTCCTAATCGCTATTCTTAATTTTGCACTTCTAGATCGTGGATTCCTCTCGATTTCTTGTTCATCAGGAGCAATTGGATGTCGAATTACCTCTGTAAAAGGCTTCAAAACATTTCCATAAAAATCCTTTTTGATTTCTCCCTCAATAGAACCACGTTTCATAAAATTTTTCACCAATCGATCTTCCAAAGAATGGTAAGACATTACTACCAACTTGCCTCCAGAAGCTAAAACATCAGCCGTTTGATTTAAAAAACGTTCCAGTACATCTATTTCTTGGTTGACCTCAATTCTCAAAGCTTGAAAAACTTGCGCAAAAAACTTATGCTCTTTGTGTTTTGGCGCACAAGATTCAAGGACGGTCATTAACTCCCCCGTTGTTTTTATCTTTCTACTTTCCCTCGCCATTACTATTACATTGGCAACCTTGAAAGCATTCGGAAGTTCACCATAAAGGCGGAATATCTGCGTTAATTCCCTTACACTATATGTTTGAATGATTGATTTGGCGGAAATATCCCCCGCTTGGTTCATTCTCATGTCTAAGGGATCGTTGGAACGAATTGAAAAACCACGATTTCCTTCGTCAAATTGATGAGAAGAAACTCCTAAATCAGCTAAGATGCCATCAACTTTTGGGAACCCCATCATTTTAAGATGATTGGATAAGAAAGAAAAATTAGAAGCAACAAAGTGAAAATTTTCAGCTTCCCATGCATTTTTGCGGGCATCAGGATCTTGATCAAAAACAATTAATTGACCTTTTGAAGAAAGCTGTTTGAAAATTTCACGAGAATGACCACCCCCTCCAAAAGTAACATCCACATAAACACCGTCTGGATTAATCGTTAATCCATCGAGACATTGTTGCAGCATCACCGGTACGTGGTACTCTTCGTGTTTAGTCGTTGTCGTCATTTAAGTCACCCATTACGTCATCCGCCAAATCAGCGAAATCTGCCATGTTTCCTTCGATCATTTCGAAGTATTTAGACTTATCCCAAATTTCTATTCGATCATTGTAGGCAATGATCATTGCGTCTTTATTCAAACCAACACGTTCCATGTGTGTAACAGGAACATGAATTCTACCAACATTATCCAAAGAAACCAATTTGGCCCCTTGGTGGAAAAGACGGTAGAACATTCTGTTTTTAGGTTTGAACAGATTCATTTTAGAAAGCCTAGCGCTTACTTTCTCCCATTCATTCATAGGATAAAGCGTCAAACAATCCTCAAAACCTTTGTTCAGCATAAAATTTTCTTGGGCAGCAGGAGACAGTTGCTTCCGTAATCCGGAAGGAAATAAGAAACGCCCTTTCGCGTCCAACTTAACCTCAAATTCTCCTACTAGTCCTATCATAGCATTAATAACGAGCAAAAATAGTAGATTTATTACCACTTTTTACCACCAATAAACACATTGTTCATAAGTTATAACGAT
>CAMDAO010000091.1 GCA_945888595.1 Chryseobacterium gleum
TTTCACATCTGTGCGGTAAATATCATTGTCAGAAAAATGAGCAACAATATCTTTTCCACCTATTTGATTATAATACCTGCCTGAGTCAATTTCCATGACAACTGTTGAATTCCCTTTTACATTCACTTTATCAATAATGGAATCAGAAACAAAAACAATTTCTATAAAATCTCCTTTCAATTCAGTTTTACTTTTAACCCACAAAATCGGATCTTTATACAGTTCCATTTTACCGCTGACCTTGTCATAAATGATAGAATCACATTGTGCTTGAAGATCTTTTCTGAAAATTTTCACTTTATTATACCCTTTCATCCTAGTCATATTTCCTAAAGAATCTTTATAACTAAACAGCGTATCAGCATGAATAAAAAGAGTATCTTTCTTATCTATTTTAGAAATTACAGCATGCCCAGTTAAATAAGCCTCTTTTTTTTGCTCTGACGAATATGCATAATCTCCTTGAAATTCGATATTTTGAGTGGTGTCTTTATAAAAAACATTTCCTTTTCCTATCACTAATCCTTTTTTCGAAAATGAATATAAATCATTTCCTTTCATTAGTGTATTACCCTTTATTATAGAGGCGTTCTTCTTTAAATTGGCTTCTTCGTTTTCTGTATTGTACCACCCATTTTCGCAGTAAATCTTTGTCACTTCGCCCGTTTCTTTGGATGTATTAACGATTTTAGTGGGCCCGAAAAAGTACGCTGTTTTTTTGAGATAATTATATCTCAAAGTATCTGTTTTCATGCTTAATTCTGGTGTATTATACAACACTTTACCGCTGAAAAACATGTTTTTCGTCTCAGAATACATATAACCAACTTTACTCGTTAGCACTTCATTTCTAAGTATACTTTCAACTCTTCCACCATATCTATAAATACCCACGGATTTCTTCGAATCATATTCTAAGGTATCTGTAAGAATTTTATATTCTTGATCTCTAACTCTTACGTTGCTCCACAGCTTAGCTTTTCGCGTATTTCCATTATAGTAGAGTGAATCACAATATAAATTCAAATCATCTTTCACAATGTGCACATTTCCATATGCTCGGACTTCCGCCGATTTCGACCAATAATGGGCGGAATCACAATACATGGTGTTTCCTTGATAAATAAAATTCACACCTCCATTTCCAAAAAGTCTGTGAATTCCTGTTACTTCATTGTACTCAAATTTATCTACACCAGGCAATAGCTCCAGAATATTTCCTTGAGCACGACCTACCTTGTTAAGCAAAAAAATTGCGCTCATGATAAGCGCAATTTTCAATATGTGACTTTGAATCTTCAATTAATTATTTACTAATGTGTCTGTTCTGTTCACCAACGTTTGTTTTCTGTCTGGCCCAACTGAAACAACAGTTATTGGTATTTCTAACATTTTCTCCAGATAAAGTACATACTCTTTTAGTGCCTTTGGAGCTTCATCATACGAACTCAGTTTTGTCAAATCACAGTTCCAACCTTCGAAATCTTCATAAACAGGAATGATTGGACTATCACTAATATCAAACGGAAAATAATCCAACTTTTCGCCATTGATAATATAATGCGTACAAACTCTAATCGTCTTGAAAGTATCTAAAACATCCGATTTCATCATAGACAACTCAGTAGCTCCGTTGATCATGATTGAATATTTCAATGCTGGTAAATCAACCCAACCACATCGACGCGGACGTCCGGTTGTTGCTCCAAACTCACTACCCAATTTTCTGATTAATTCGCCTGTCTCATCTTCTAATTCTGTTGGAAAAGGTCCACTTCCAACGCGGGTGCAATATGCTTTAAAGATCCCTATTACTTTCCCGATTTTTGAAGGAGCAACACCAAGTCCTGTGCACGTTCCTGCTGTTACAGTATTGGAAGAAGTTACAAAAGGATACGTTCCGAAATCAATATCCAACATGGTACCTTGAGCACCTTCCGCTAATATTTTTTTACCATTTTTGATAGCAGTATTCAAATAATGTTCACTATCAATGGCTATTAAAGATTTCAACGTTTCAATTCCTTCCATCCAAGGACCTTCCAATTCTGCTAAATCATATTCAAAACCTTCATAATGTTTTAAGATTCCTTCATGCTTTTCAACGAGTGCAGCATATTTTTCTTTAAAATTAGGAGAAAAAATATCTCCAACTCGAAGTCCATTTCTACCCGTTTTATCCATATATGTTGGACCTATACCTTTTAAGGTAGAACCAATTTTATCTTTTCCTTTTGCATTTTCAGAAGCAGCATCCAGTAATCTATGTGTTGGAAGAATTAAATGTGCTTTTTTTGAGATTAACAATCTATTTTTATAATCGACATTAAAAGGAATCAATTTTTCTAGTTCTTTTTGAAAAAGAACAGGGTCAATAACAACACCATTTCCAACCACATTCAAAACATTCTTTCTGAAAATTCCAGAAGGAATTGTATTTAAAACATGTTTAATCCCTTCAAATTCAAGAGTATGGCCAGCATTTGGACCACCTTGAAAACGTGCAATTATATCATATTCAGGTGTTAAAACATCAACTATTTTACCTTTTCCCTCATCTCCCCACTGCAAACCTAGTAATACATCTACTTTCATTCTTATTTATTCTTAAAGTGATTCAGAGCCTCTTCTTCAGTGTCATAAATCGTATATATTTTATTTATTTTCGCTATTTTAAATAAATTTTCAACATTGCCTTTCACTCCAAAAAAAATCAAATCACCATTTTTTATGCGAGTCCTTGTTAAAACTCGCATGAAAAAATTAATGCCTAAGGAATTTATATAAGCTAATTGTTCCGTATTGAAAATTAATTGCTGTTGCTTGGTGTCAACTATTTTAATTACTTCTTTTGAAACTTCGTCAATATCAATATTTGACATTATTTTACCGCGCAAAGTAACAATACTTGATTCAGGATAATGAGTTATGTCGAACGTAAAATTCATTTATTTTCCTACTATTTTATTTCTCGTACCATAAAAATAGAGTGTATGATGCTCAATTTTCATACCAAATAGTTCTTCGATTGTTGATTTAATAGACTGAATTCTTGGATCGCAAAATTCAATTAACTCTCCAGTGTCTGTGCAGACTATATGATCATGTTGTTTAGAACCGTGAGATTTCTCAAATTGAGCAATATTTTTACCGAACTGATGTTTTCTAACTAAGTTACAAGCCAATAATAAATCAATTGTGTTATATAAAGTAGCCCTTGAAACTCGATAATTTTGATTTTTCATTTTTACATACAATGATTCAATATCGAAATGACCTTGGTAATCATAAATTTCATTAAGTATTGCAAATCTTTCAGGAGTCTTCCTGTGGCTATTTTGCTCCATATATGAGGAGAAAATTTGTTTTACAGTTGTTTGTAAATCCTTTGTCACCATTCCTTTTAAATCATACTAGACAACAAAATTAGTAAATTAAGATCAATAAGTTAAATCGAATTCATTCTAATTTGAAGGTGTTATTAACAGGTTGTTAAGATTAATTTAGAAAATAGAAAATTGCTCAAATATGATTCTCGATATAATCTATCAAAGAATGGATAACTTTTATATGTATTTCTTGCGCTCTATCAGCGAATTCTGAGTATGGAGCTCGAATTTCAATATCACATGCATCTTTCATTGACCCTCCATTTTTTCCTGTGAGACCAATGACCAGCATTCCTTTCTTTTTCGCTTCTTGAATTGCGTTTAGCACGTTTTCAGAATTTCCTGATGTAGAAATGGCGAGCAAAATATCCCCTTTCTTTCCAAAAGCTTCAATAAATCTTGAAAAAACAAAAGCATACCCATAATCATTTGAAACGCAAGATAAATGACTCGGATCAGATATGGATATTGCTGGTAATGCTTTTCTATCGGCACGATATCTACCCGTTAACTCTTCAGCAAAATGCATAGCATCACACATGGAGCCGCCATTGCCGCAACTAATTATTTTACCACCCGTTTTAAAAGAGTTAACTATAACATTTCCAGCATTTTGAATTTTATTAATATTTTCTATCGTATTAAATTTAGCTAAAATTTCAGCTGCTTCTAAAAAATGGTCTGCTATTTGTTTAGTACTCATTATTGTAGATTTTTTTGTCAAATTTAAAAAAAAATAGTGCCTTCACAATTATATTCAATCAAACTTAGTATATTTGAATCGGAGTTTACTCTAAAACTGAACAGTACTCATACGGAACAACCTTGATTAACGATTGAAAAAAAAGGAATAAAATCGTAAATCATGTTTCACATGCCCTTTAAAAAATTATCAATTATGAAAAAACACTTACTCTTTTTCTCATTAATCTTCATTTCGGGCTTATCTCTAGCTCAAACTGCTCCTGGAGATTGTTATAAAAAATTAGAAGACGCCTTCATTAAACGAGGTTCTTTGGTAGTTGCTGACGCTATTCACCCAAATGTTATCATTTGCTTTTTCGAGGAAGGCGGATCTAGATGCGTAGGTGGCAAAGTTAGAGTTGAGAACAGTACCATTACATCTATTTTCCTTCAATTTGAAGACAATACTTATGAGTTAATGGAAAAAAAGTTCTGGAATGCAAAAAAACTACCACCATCTATTACAAACGGTATTTCAGAATTAATTTTAACTCCAGATGGAGAAAAGTTTAAAGTGGTTTTCATAGATAAATTAAAACCAAAAAAACAAACGTATAAAGAAATCAATCTTCCTGATGATTTATAAATAAAAAAATCTTTTAATACTACTAACCTGATTTTTAAATAAAATCAGGTTTTTTTATATACAGTTTTACCACAAATTTTAACCATTCACATTCTTTTATTTTAATGATTACCTGCATAAAAAGGTAAAAGTTAATGTGAACAAAGATTTACTAATCAATTTCTTCAGTTTTTAAAATTAAAAACTACCTTTCCACAAGATTTATATCTTCATTCTTTACTATCTTTGCCCCTTATGTATTTTAGATAAAAGAGAGAAATGAAAGATTTACTTGAAAAATTTGAAAATAAAAGACCTGAGATAGTATTTGAATGGAAAGACTCAGAAACTGAAGCGGAAGGTTGGGTTGTTATTAACTCACTCAGAGGTGGAGCTGCCGGAGGAGGCACTAGAATGCGCAATGGTCTTGACAAAAGAGAAGTTGAATCACTTGCAAAAACAATGGAAGTGAAATTTACAGTTGCTGGTCCTCCAATTGGAGGTGCTAAATCAGGAATTAATTTTGACCCAAAAGACCCGAGAAAAGAAGGTGTTTTAAAACGTTGGTACTCAGCGGTGACACCTTTATTAAAATATTATTATGGAACAGGAGGTGATTTAAATGTAGATGAAATTCACGAAGTTATTCCAATGACTGAAAATTGCGGTGTTTGGCATCCACAAGAGGGAGTTTTCAATGGACATTTTCAACCAAGAGAATCGCAAAAAATAAATCGCATTGGTCAATTAAGATATGGCGTACTAAAAGTTTTGGAAGATGTAAATTTCTCTCCGGATGTTGCTAGAAAATACGTTGTTGCTGATATGATTACAGGATATGGTGTTGCTGAGTCTATCAAACATTATTATGATATATGGGGAGGATCCGTTGAAGGTAAAAAAATAATTGTACAAGGATGGGGAAATGTTGGTTCAGCAGGTGCTTATTATCTTTCTCAACAAGGAGCCAAAATTGTTGGTATTATAGATCGAGTGGGAGGACTAATTAATGAAGATGGATTTTCATTTGAAGAAATCAAGCAGTTGTTCTTGAATAAAAATGGAAACGAACTTGTTAATTCAAACCTTTTATCCTATGAAGAGGTGAACTCTAAAATTTGGGATGTTCATGCAGATGTTTTTATACCTTGTGCTGGGTCTAGAATGATCACAAAGGACCAACTTCAAAGAATGGAGAAATCAGGAATTCAAGTAATTTCTTCTGGTGCAAATGTTCCTTTTGCAGATCCTGAAATTTTCTTTGGACCCATAGCGGACTCAGCGGATAATAGCATTTCTATCATACCTGATTTTATATCAAATTGTGGAATGGCAAGAGTTTTTGCTTATCTGATGAGTAATGACTTAAAAGATATTACGGATAAGGGGGTTTTTGAAGATACAAGTTCAACTATTTATAATGCCTTAAAAAATACGCATTCTAAAAATCCTAGCAAAACGGGAATAGCAAAAGCAGCATTCGAGATCGCTTTAAAACAACTCGTATAAGGGTACACGTTTAGGTGATAACATTTATAGTAATCATATTTATTTTAGGCTATGTTTCAATAACATTGGAGCATAGCATGAAAATTGATAAACTAATCCCCGCATTATTGATGATGTGCTTGTGCTGGGCATCAATTGCGCTAGGCATAGATAGCTTTTCACAATGGATAAACCCCACAACCTCTAAATTAATTCCTAACTTCTCCCTTCTTCAACACCTAGAAAAATCAAAAATACTTGAAGAAACATTACTTCATCATTTTGGAAAAACGGCAGAAATACTGATTTTTCTAATGGGTGCAATGGTCATTATTGAAATGATTGACTACTTCCAAGGCTTTGACGTGATCAAAAAACTCATCAAAACAAAAAGTAAAAGAAGTTTATTATGGATTATTGTTATTCTTACTTTTTGTCTATCCGCTATCATTGATAATCTGACAGCAACCATTGTTTTAATAAGTATCCTAAGAAAAATTGTTTCAGATCAGAAAGATAGAATGTGGTTTGCGGGTCTAATTGTCATTAGTGCAAACGCAGGTGGAGCATGGTCTCCAATTGGTGATGTAACAACCACCATGCTTTGGATGGCGGGTAAAGTAACTTCTACGAATTTAATTCTCAGATTGTCAATTCCATCCATCGTTAGCGTTCTTGTACCTACCCTTATTTGCACATTTTTACCTGCTTTTAAAGGAGTAATTTCATCTAATCAAAACGATCAAAAAAATAGTAAATTCGGTTCTTTCATGCTACTATCTGGACTATTTTTAATGATTTTTGTGCCTATTTTTAAAACGATTACACACCTACCGCCGTATATTGGAATGATGCTTTCCTTAGCGATTTTCGCATTAATAGCTGAAATAATAACCAAAAGAGAAATGAATTTATCAAAATTAGATTCTACTGAGCCAAATCCTTCACTTGGAAGTAGTCCAACAATGAAAGCTTTGGGTAAAATTGAAATGCCCTCAATTCTCTTTTTCTTGGGAATACTAATGACCGTTGCAGCTTTAGAAACTATAGGAGTGATTTTTTCTATTGGTCAAAGTGTAAGTGCACAGCTATCACCAAAAGCATTCGTAACACTATTAGGTCTAGCGTCGGCTGTCATAGATAATATCCCTTTGGTTGCAGCAAGTTTAGGAATGTTTCATGAAGTTATAGATGCAAATATTTGGCATTACATCACTTATGCCGCGGGTACCGGTGGAAGTATTTTAATAATTGGTTCTGCTGCAGGAGTTGTGGCAATGGGGATGGAGAAAATAACTTTTTTTTGGTATTTGAAAAATATTTCGATACTTGCAACGTTAGGATATTTTGCAGGACTCTGTGTACTGATGTTTTGTTAAAAATGAAATAAATCAAAGAATTATTTTTCTGAATTAAACCTTCAAACATCATAAAAAACAAAGTGTTGTGGAAAACTATCTTTCAACCTTCAAAAGAGATGTGAATTAAAATATAATTTTACGTAGTTAAAACTTTTTAGTAAAAAAAATGAAGAAATATCTTAAATATTCAATTGCGGCTCTATTCCTTTTAACAATTGGTTCAGCAGTTGCCCAAATTACGGACAATTCAGCGCCTGCAGCTACTGAAAAAGTCATCGTTGTAAGTTCAATGACCGCTTTTGATTTCTTAATGAAAGGAGGTGTATTCCTTATTCCAATAGGGCTGCTTTTGTTTTATTCGATTTTTGTGATTGTTGAGAAATATCTTTATATAAAAAGATGTTCTAAATTCAACGCTAATTTATTGAGTGATGTGCGTGAAAATTTGAACTCAGGTAATATCGAAAATGCAATTTCAATTGCGTCAAGAGATAATTCTTCCATTGGTGAAATTGTAAAAGAAGGGATTTTAACCATTGGACGTCCGATGTCAGAGATAGAATCAAACATGGAAAAAGTTTCTAATATAGAAATCGCCAAGATGGAACGCAGCCTTGGGCATTTAGGTTTAATTGCAGGTATTGCTCCTACTCTTGGTTTTATTGGTACAATTTCGGGAGTTATCAAGATTTTTTATAAAATTTCCATTACGGAAAATGTTAGTATCGGAAATATCTCTGGCGGTTTATATGAAAAAATGATCTCAAGTGGATCTGGATTAGTTGTTGGGATTATTGCTTTTGCGGCGTATCATCTATTAAACGGGATGATTGATAATTTTTCATTGAAAGTACAAAAAGTAAACTTAGATTTTGTAAATATTATTCAAAGACCAAACAATGGCGATAAAACGAAATAAACGATTTCACGTTGAAGTAGCAACATCTGCATTAAGTGACATCATGTTCTTTTTGCTGCTCTTTTTCTTGATTATATCAACTTTAGCGAATCCGAATGTTATTAAAATGGATTTACCTAAAGCAGATCATCCGGAGGCTCACCCTCAACAACATTTAACTGTTTCGGTTACGTCTGATAAAAAATTCTTTATTGATAAGGAAGAAGTGCCATTTGGTCAATTGGAGCAAAAATTGATTGAAAAGACCACTCAAAAAGGAGATAAAACCGTTGTGGTTAGAATTCCATTTGATATGCAGGTTCAAAGTTTAATCGATGTTTTACAAATTGGAATAAAAAATGATATGAAATTTGTTATCGCAACGAAAGCAAGCTGATTTTATTGTAACAAAACTAGAATTGAAGAGTATAGAGAGTGTGACGGATTTATTAGCGTATTTTAATTAAAAACAATTGAACGATGGCAACGATTGAAAAGCTATACAATGATAAAAGAATTGCTGCACTAACATCTGCCCTAGCATTAACTATCATTTTTCTTCTCTTAATTTTTGTTACAATTGATAGGAATAACCCACCGATTCAAATGATGGATATAGCGGCAGAAATTCCTGTCGAAATCTTAGCTGAAACACCAAAAATAAAAGGCGATAATGGTGGCGGTGGTGGCGGAACTCCTACGAACGACGAAGTTAACCCTGTGCCAAAACCTCAAACTAGCAGTATGCTGACTAACACGCATGGAGAAGAAGCAGTAGAAAGTAAAGGTAAATCAAATAAAACCACTGCAACTAATTCAAATAATACAGCAACAAGTGCACAAAAGTCTGATAATCCTTTTGCTGCCGATGGAGGAAGTGGCAATGGAAAAGGCGGTGGAAAAGGATCTGGTAATGGTTTAGGCATTGGAAAAGATAATGGGCCTGGAACTGGTTCTGGAGATGGAGGGACTGGTGAGAGAATTCGAGTTAAAGATCCT
>CAMDAO010000092.1 GCA_945888595.1 Chryseobacterium gleum
TTTTCTCAATCTTTCAAAGAACTATCTAGAAATTAAATTCAAATACTATTTAAACAAAATCTGATAAAAAAAACCCTAGCGCGTTCGCTATGGGGGTGCAAAACTAATACTAATTTTTATTATAACAAGTAAATTGCTTCAAAAAAAACAATTTAAATCAAAAATCTTAAATATACGCTCGATTGCGGGGGGCAAAGATACACACTCTTTTTATATTAACAACAACCTTTTCAAAAATACTTTGTGGAAAACATTTATTTATAAACTAAATAGCTGATAATCTGATGTTTTTTTGTTAATTATTTTTTCAAAAGTCAAAAAAATAGTCGTAAATGCTAATCTACTGTCAAAAATATTTTGAAATTAAATTTCATTGTTGCTGATTTAATCTCTTTCACTAAATTCGGTTGAAATTTTTTGCATTAATGTTTTGGTCTTTTCAAGTAAGTCATCCTGAGCTAAACTATCAGAAGATAAGCCGTAACGAGCTTCTTCACATACTTTTATAACCTGATTCAATTCCTCCATCGTTGCCATTGAAACATTCTTGGATTTGAATTGATCTATTATTTCATTTTTAGTTAACCTTATCGAATTAGTAGTCTTTAACTCTGCAGAACATAACAAAAATAAGGATTGCTGTATCGAAGAATAAAAATAATCTCTTCTTCCCTCTTGCATAAATTTTTCGGCTTGGAGAATTTCAGACCAAGCTTGGTTCGCACTAATTTGAGGTTGTAATCGAGTAACTTTAGAGTGTATCATTTCTTTCTTTTTTCTCTTTCCGACTAAAAATAGAAATGCTACCAACAAAGGAGAAATGATTGAAACTAACAATAATGGAGAAGACATCAGGGAAGTTGTCTCTCTTGTTTTTGAATATTCTTTGCCCTTTGCTAAAGGTAAATTTCCACCCGCTTTATTGTCAGAAACAGGTATGTTTTTTGCGACAAAATTTGGATTTTCTTCTACTTTTATTAGTTTCTCATCATCCGTTAATGTAGTATATTTTTCTTTTGAAACATCAAAATAAGAAAAGGAAAAACTAGGGATTTTTACTTCTCCGCTTTTCGTTAATTGTATATTGTAGGTATATTTAATGGAACCCTGAGAACCTTGAATTCCGAAGATAAAATCTTCATCCACAATTGGGTCTCCGTAGACAAGCATTCCATCTGGTAAATTTAATTTAGGAACTGGGGTGTCGTGAAGATTGCCTTCCCCTGATATTTCAATCTTCATCTCCATTATATCCCCCTGTTTAAAGGTGGTTTTATCGATGGATCTTGTGAATGAAAAACTACCTACTCCGCCTGTAAAATCGCTCGGTGCATTTGCTGGTAATGGGACAACATTGATATACAAGCCACTTGAAGTAAGCGCATAACCATCAAAGCCTGACTTTAAATTCATTTTAAAAGGTTTCACAAGCACCCTCCCTGTAACACTTGGGAAAAGAACTTGCTTATCATATTCAAAATAAAACATTGTATTTCCTTTCACATTCTTTTGCTCGATCATAATTTGTTGACTGGCTCCAATTTCATGTTTCTCAATTGCACCTTCCAATTCATACGATTGATAGTCTTCCAAATGTGTTGGATTAAAATGAGTATACACTTTTGAACTTAAAATAAGCGGCTCACCCTCGAAGATTTTATCTTTCGATTTTTCAATCACACCAAAAGCAGGCTTCTTTATTTGCTTCATTGAAATATCCTCAGCAACAACCACTTTCTCCTTCTCAATGTTAATACTTCCTTTATTAGAATGATAGATATTTCCTCTTTTAACATTCACATAGGCAGGACCAAAAGAATACGTCCCTTCCTTTGAAATATAACCCGTAACAGAATGATAATAGTATGTTTCTGACTTGCCTGTTACACCATCCATTTCTTGCTCCATGCCATTCATGACATTATATCCTTGCACAAAAGCCGGCGGAAAAGTAATATCAATTTGTCCATGCATATTTGTTTTTACAGTCACTGAAATTTCTTCCCCTACTAATGCGCTCTTTGGATTTAAAATAAGTTGTACCATAGGCTTTTGAGCAGAACAAAATCCTGCTATAATTACACATGAAATGGTATTGATATACTTCCACATATTACCAATCTTTACCTGACGCAGATTCACCTTCATTCCCTTTTGTACTTCTAATCTTTTTTTTGGTTTCCTCTTCCTGTTTCAACAACTTATCCAATATCTTATCCATTGTTTTTTTGGGAAGTTTCGAAGTATTGCCTTCCTCCTCTTTTTTATCGTTAGGCGCAGGGTTATCCTTCTTACCAGTATTATCTTTCTTATCTTTTGGAGGTTGATTTTGATCCTTTTTCTGATCTTCTTTTGGATCTTTTTTATCGTCATTTTTCTTCTGTTGGTTTTTCAATTGACGAATTGCTTCAGATAAATTATAACGTGTTTGCTCATCCTTCGAATTTTTTCTTAAAGCCTCTTTATATGAATCAATAGCTCCATGATAATTCTTTTGCTTCATTCTAGCATTACCAATATTGTGAAATGTTTGCGTTTGATTTATATCGTTTTTATTGCTTTTGGCTGAATATATTTTTTCTGCTTGTTCGAATGCATCTGATTTGTATGCACTTTGCGCTATTTCATCTGAAAAATCAAGTGCTTTGGGCGCGTTTTTTTGAGCACTTTGATAATAACGTAAGGCCTTAGAATAGTCTCCCATTTTATACGAATTTCTGGCAACCATTAAAGAATCACGCCATTTCTGAGAAATCACATTGGAAGAAATTAAAAGTAATAAAACAAGACTTAATATATTTTTCATTTTAAATGCGACGTTTTAATAACCATAGATACAGCATTTTTTGACCACACAATGAATAGTAACCAAAAAATAATTGCAAAAAATAAAGGTACTTGATATCTATTCTCTAGTACATTGAACTCTAAATTATCAATTTTTGTTCGTTTCATGTGGTTAATTTGTGTTAAAAGATTAGAAAAGTCAGGAAAAGGCTCTGAACTAACCATAGAATAACCATTTGTTTTTAAAGCCAACTCCTGAATCAAAGAATCATTTACTTTTGAAATAATATTTTCACCTTGTGCCCCTACTTTATATCCTAATTCTGGACGTTCAGGATTGTTGGGAATCAAACCACCTAGAACGGTTCCTATACCTAATGCACATACTTGGACATTTTTTTCATTTATTTCAGTTAGCACTTCCTCTGGATTTGCCTCGTGATTTTCGCCATCGGTCACTAAAATTATTCCCTTTGTGGTTTTAGCTTTTGAAAACATGTGCAGAGAAGTTGTCAAGGCCTGAGAAACATTTGTACCTTGATTTGAGATCATCCCTGTTTCAATTTCATTGATAAATAATTTTGCAGCATGATAATCCGTGGTTAATGGCAATTGAACATACGCATTACCTGCAAAAATACAAATTCCCAATTTTTCGCCTTTTAAGCCATTCACGAGCTGAATTAAGGCTCGTTTCGAAACATCTAAACGAGAAAGACCTTTCGCAATATCTTCCGTATTCATTGAATTGGAAATATCTAAAGCAACTACCAATTCCAAACTTTCAACTGTTCCCGCCACTTTTTTATTTCCATAAATAGGCTGCGCCATCGTTATTATTAGAAAAACGAATGCATTTCTAAAGAAAAAATACTTCAAAAATGAATGCACAGAAGAAACTGGCATTAAAAAATAGTGATATACTTTTTCGGATGTATCTTTAACAAGTCGACTGGTACGATTTAAATTATAAAAATAGAGCCCAATTATTGGAAGTAATAATAGGTTTAAACTTAAAAGAACAGGAAATTTGAACGCAAGATGGTTTGCTGAAGAATCACTATCGTGAAATCCGAAAATATTGAGCAGCAAAAGAAATGCACTCCAGAATAGTATTTCCCAACCAATCACACTGAAGAAAATATTTCTTTGTTTATATGTAAAAGCTAATCTATTCATTGGTTTTGAATAAAATAGTTTTTAAAGACCATGTTATAATTGCCATTAAAAATGCCCAATTCAAAAATGCAGAAGGTGTTGCTGGCATTTCAGATTTGTATTTTTTATCTAACATTTTCGTTTTTTCTAATTTTTCGATTTCGCTATAAATCGTTTTTAAACCATCTTCATTTGCCGCTCTAAAATACTTTCCATTTGTTTTATTCGCAATATTGATGAGCGTATTTTCATCTATATCGACTTTCACATTTTCATATCGAATTCCAAAAGGCGTTGGAACGGGCGACAATGCTTCGCCATAGCTACAAACTCCGATCGTATATACCCTTATGTTTTTAGCTTTGGCAATTTCAGCAGCCATATCTGGCGTAACTTGGCCCGAATTATTACTTCCATCCGTTAATAAAATAATAACTTTTGCAGATGTAGATAAACTATCATCTTTAAAACGTGCAACAGCCGTCCCTAATCCCGTTCCAATTGCAGTGCCGGGTTCCATATTCTCGCCTGTAATTTCATCAATACGCTCTTTTAGAACGTCATAATCTAGTGTTGCAGGAGATGCTGTATATGCTTCGCCCGCGTATACTACTAAACCAATTCGATCTCCTCTTCTGCCATCAATGAACTCTTTTGCTACCCGTTTGGAAGCTTCCATCCGATTGGGAACAAAATCTCTAGCGTACATGGACATCGAAACATCCATTGCTATAATAATATCGATTCCGTTTTTATATTCTTCTTCACTATTTTCATCTGACGCCCAATCATAGGGTTTGGCCATTGCTACTATTAATAAAACGGCAATCACACCATAGAGAACAATTATTATTCCTCTCAGCTGAGAAATCCAATCAGCACTTAAACCTCTTTGATCTTCCTCGCTTCTAGCAAATTTTAATTCCCCATTTTTATTTTTCTCATTTCTAATCATTAGAAATACGCAAAAAGGCACAAGAATCAATCCCCAAAGCCAAGCTGGAGATAGAAAATCATATTCCCATATACGTAAATTCCAATTAGTAAACATTTTCTACTTCTTTTGGGCTAGTTTGTTCAATAATTTCTTTTGCAATCTGAGAAAGGCGAAGCGCAATAATTTCTTCCGGGGAAGATTTTGCAAATTTCACCATATCAGACTGATCTAATATTTCCCCAATTATTTCAATTGTGTTTTTACTTAATCCTTTTTGAGTAAGCAAAAGTTTCGCTTCATACGTTGTTTTTTCGAGCAAATTAACTTCAAATCTTTTAGATAAGTAGGTCCTGAAAATAAATGAGAGTTCGACATAATGTTCTTTCAAATTGCCGGTTGACCATAATTTCCGTTGATCTAACTGTTCAATAGCTAAAATTGTTTTTTTCATTAATGACAGCTCAATTTTCACTGGATTCATTTTACCCAACTTGGCCTTTTTTACTTTTTTATAAATGAAAAATCCTATAATTAGCGCTAACAAGGGATAAATCCACCACCAATTATCTGAGTGAAATTGCTTCATTGAAAAAGGAGCGTCGGGGATTTTGGCAAAAGACTCGCGAATATCATAGATGTCTTTTCCTTTTATTTCCTTTACCAATTTTACATTTACTATTACCGAAGGGAAATCAATTTTTTTACCATTTAACAGCAATGAAGTATTAGAGATAATGAATGAACCTTCTTCCCAACCAGTAATTGTGTACGTACCAAACCATTCTTTTTTTCCTGCTATTATTAGAATAGTATCCAAAAAAGGGGCAGCTATTTCAAGTTCAGATTTTTCTGTTGATTGCTTTTCCCCTATTTTTAAATTTCTTTGAACAGGCAGTGCTTTTTGAAAAGGAGCATACACCACTTTTGAATCATCTTGCAACGTAAAATGATACGTTAACATTATCTGTTGTCCAACTTCAATTTCATTGCTTTCAATAATTGTACTTCCCACCTGAGAATATCCAGTTGAAATAGCTAAAATAAAAAACACAGTATTTAAAAATAACCTCATCTACCTCTTCGTTTAAATAAGGAAACTAGTGGTAAAATAAAATTATCTGTTGTTGAAATATTGGCAAAATCAATTCCAGATTTTTTGAAATCAGTTAGAACAATTTCCTCTGATTTTTGGTAATTATCGGCATATTTCTCACGAACCAGGGCAGAATTGCTATTCACCCACGTTTTTTCACCCGACTCAGCATTGAATAATTGAATTAACCCCATTTTAGGTAACTCATATTCAGCTTTATCATTGATGCGAATTGCCACCATATCGTGTTTTTTCTTACTTACTTTCAAACCTTCCATAAAATCATTTGAATCTATGAAATCACTAATAACAAAAGAAATACATCTTTTTTTCTGCGTATTTCTGAAAAACTTTAATCCTTCATTTATATTTGTACCCTTGCTAAGAGGTTTAAATTCAATTAATTCTCTTAAAATAATGAGCGCATGTTTTAAACCTTTTTCTGCTGATATGTATTTTTCTACTGAATCAGAAATAAATACCGCTCCTACTTTATCATTGTTATTAACGGCTGAAAAAGCTAACACTGCTGCAATTTCTAGTGCCAATTCTTTTTTAGATTTCTCACTTGTGCCAAATTCTTTTGAACCTGATACATCAATAATTAGCATCACTGTTAATTCTCTTTCTTCCTCAAAAACTTTCACAAATGGACTATTAAAACGAGCGGTAACGTTCCAATCAATCGTTCTCACTTCATCTCCCAGCTGATAATCACGAACTTCACTAAAAGCCATTCCTTTCCCCTTGAACGCCGAATGGTATTCACCAGAAAAAACTTGCTTTGTCAATCCTTTCGTTTTGATTTCAAGTCTGCGGATTTTCTTTAAAAGTTCTGCTGTGTTCATTTTATGTATTACAAGTAGGTTAATGAGGATCAACCTTTACCGATTAAGGCACTTCAATTCTGTTTAAAATCTTGTTGACGATATCAGAAGTGGTCATGTTTTCAGCCTCTGCTTCATACGTAAGTCCCATTCTATGTCTCATCACATCTGGAGCAACTGAGCGAATATCTTCCGGAATAACAAAAGCTCTATTTTGCAAAAATGCGAATGCTTTTGCCGCAATTGCCAAATTAATACTTGCTCTTGGTGAACAGCCAAATTCGATCATTGGTTGTAAATATCCTAAGCCATAGGATTCTGGATGACGCGTAGCAAAAACGATATCGACGATGTATTGCTCGATTTTCTCATCTAAATACACCTCTTTCACTAATTCCCTGGCTCTTTCAATATCCGTTGCAGACATAATTTTTTTGACTTTACTAAGTCCTTCAGGTCGAACATTTGTTCGGATAATTAATTTCTCCTCTTCTTTCGTAGGATATCCTAAAAACACCTTCAACATAAAACGATCCACTTGCGCTTCAGGTAACGGATATGTCCCTTCTTGTTCGATTGGATTCATTGTCGCCATTACTAAGAATGGTTGTGGAAGAGAAAAAGTTTCATCACCAATCGTAATTTGCCTTTCTTGCATCGCTTCTAGCAGTGCACTTTGAACTTTCGCTGGAGCTCTATTTATCTCATCAGCCAACACAAAATTAGAGAAAATAGGTCCTTTTCTGACCGTGAAATTTTCTGTTTTTTGACTATAAATTAATGTTCCTGTTACATCTGCAGGAAGCAAATCAGGCGTAAATTGAATTCTACTATAGGCAACATCAATTGCTTCAGAAAGCGTTTTAATTGCTAATGTTTTTGCTAAACCAGGAACACCTTCCAATAATACATGTCCATCTGCAAGTAAGGCGATTAATAATCGATCGATCATATATTGTTGACCAACAATTACATTCGAAATCTCTTGTTTTAATTGAGAGATTAGATAATTCTCTTGTTTAATTTTATCGCTTAACAAGCGCAACAATTCAGCTGGGTTGAGACTATTATTAACTGTTTCTGACATAACTAAGTTTTATGAAGTTACAAAATTGTTAAAGATTCCTCTAAAGTGCTTGTTTTTGCTGTTAAATAATGTTAACATTGACCCCTCAAAATGAATAACTACCGTTGAAATGGAATTAAGAATTTGCCAAGAATGTAATCAAAAATTAGCTGGAAGAAAAGATCAAAAATTTTGCTCAGATTATTGCAGAAACACCTATAATAATCGATTAAATGAAGATGCTACTAAATACATAAGGCGTATTAATAATATTTTAAGAAAAAACAGGAGAATATTAGATCAATTAAATCCCAGAGGAAAAAATACAGTAGATGGTATTACATTAGCTGAGGAAGGCTTTAATTTTCATTATTACACCAACGTTTATAAAACTCAAAAAGGAGCTGCCTATTATTTTTGCTACGATCAAGGGTATTTGAAAATGGATAATGATCAGTACATGTTGGTTCAAAAACAAGATTACGTGAAATAACAAATTGACGGGAAAATATAGGTTAGATAGCTAAAAACGAGCCAACGTGATTAAACTAAGTAAAAAATACGTTAAAAGAATGTTATTTTTCTTTCAATTTTAAAAGTTTCATTTTAAATTTACTTTTAAAAATAAAAAAGACCTTTATGAAAACTAAAAAAATATTAGTGCTTTTCATTATTGCAGTAAGCACAAGCATCTCTATTATTGGTTGTAAAAAGAAAAATAATTCAGTCACTGATGTTGATACAAGTGCCGCGTCAGATAACAGCACCGCAGATGCTGCTTTCAATGATGTGCAAAATATTTCAGACCAAGCTGCTAAAGGAGCATTGGTTTTTTATTCTACTTTGTACAATGGAACTGATTCTCATATTGATGCAACTTCAGCAAAATCAAGTTGTGCGACGATTACACATGATTCAATTTCCACTCCACATATACTAACGATTGATTTTGGCGCGACTAATTGCTTGTGCACAGATGGCAGATATAGACGAGGAATAATTAATGTTTCTTATACCGGCCATTACCGCGATAGTGCATCTGTGCACACGACAACTTTCACGAATTATTTTATCGATAACAACCAACTTTTGGGAACAAAAATGGTCACTAATAATGGTCATAATTCAAGTGGGCATCTAACGTTTACGATTGTTGTTGATGGACAAGTAATAAAAGCGAGTGGAGGCGGAACGCATACGTGGCAAGCAAATCGTGTGAGAGAATGGATGGCGGGTGAAAGCACCTCTGCATGGTTGGATGATGTATATACAATAACTGGCTATTCGACAGGGACATCTGTTAGTAGCGCAACCTATACTTCTATTATCACTGCACCTTTGCATAGAGCTTTAAACTGCAGATGGTTTGATTCTGGAATTGTTGAAGTGACACCCGCAGGTAAACCAGCAAGAATAATTAATTATGGTGGTGGAACTTGCGATAATCAAGCAACTGTAACTATTGGTGGAACTGTTTATCCGATTACTTTGCATTGAGGGGGTTTAGGTGAAGGGAGAGAATTAGGTTGAGGGTGAGGTTGAGTTTGATTTTGAGGTTTTGAATG
>CAMDAO010000093.1 GCA_945888595.1 Chryseobacterium gleum
TTTTTTACCAGAAAAGGCAAGTTACTTGATTCACCGAGCGGAGTTTTACAAGATGCTATCGAAGAAAATTTCTCCTTTTCAGCACGACTGGATATTTCGCAACCATTTACTGCAGGTGAGGAGTTTGAGGCTCCTTTCAACCAGCCTGATATTCAAAGTTATGGCGCAGCAACCATGTCGGTTGATAACAAAGAAATGATTATTTGTGCTTGTAAAAATGAAAAAGTTAGTTCCGGTAAAGATTATTTAAATTGCGATTTGTACAGGACTGAATATGAACGAAGCGGGGCAGGAGGGAATGACTTTACGTGGTCTGAATTAGAGCGTTTGGGACCTGGTATTAATACCGATAATGGGTGGGAGGGACAGCCTACTTTATCTGCGGATGGAAACACAATGTACTTCACTGCTATGCGACCAACAACCCAAGATAATGATATTTATGTTGTAGAACGAGGTAAAGATGGAAAGTGGGGAAATGCCAGGCCGTTTGATGAAATAAATACTTCCGGAAAAGATAAAAGCCCATTTTTGCATCAAGACAGTGAATCACTTTATTTTGTGTCAACTTGTTCGGATTCAAGAACTGGAGCAGGTGGACTTGATATATTTTATATTCGGAAAGTAAATGGTGTTTGGTCTAAACCGAAAAATATTGGTATCCCTATTAATACGGAAGAAGATGAACTAGGTATTTTTGTTTCTACCAACGGAGAATTGGCCTATTATTCTTCTAGAAAAGGAGGGAACTGGAATATCTATTCTTTTGAACTATATGAAGAGGCAAGACCTTCGGCAGTTACGATCATGAAAGGAACATTGAGTGATGAAAATGGTGATCCAATAAAAAATGCATCCATTGAAATTGCCTATTCTGGATCTAACGAAAAATCTACTGTAAAAGTCAACGGGAATGATGGTAAATACGCCGTTGTTGTTAAAAATCCAACCAAGCAAGATGTAATGGTTACGGTTAAAAAAGAAGGGTATGCATTTGATTCTAAACTAATTACTAAAGAAGAGTTTGTTGAGCAAATTAAAGTTGCGCCTCAAGATGTAGCGATTAGTAAATCAAAAGTGATTCCTGCAGTTGTCAAGAGAAAACCATCGGAAGAAATAGTTGCGTCTGCAAGAAATACTCCCGTTTCAATGCCTAAAAATGATTTAGTGGCTAAGAAATTAGCTGTTGGTGTTTCATATACTCTCAATGATATTCTTTTTGAACCAACTTCTTACGTTTTGTCTGATAGATCTAAATTTATTTTGAAAGAGTTTTCAACGTTCTTACATGAAAATCCAAGTATAACGATTCTCGTGCAAGGGCATACAGATGACATAGGTGTTGATACGGAAAACTTAACTTTATCCGAACAAAGAGCCAAAGCTGTGACAGATTATTTAATTTTTTTGAAAATAGATATTGGGAGGATTGAAGCAAAGGGGTATGGCGAAACGGTTCCAAAACTTCCGAATGATAGCGCTGTCAATCGAGCGAAAAATCGTCGAACAGATTTTGTGATAGAAAAATTGTAAGGTATCTAAATCTTCTATTTAAAGCTTAAAAATCTATTTCAAACTTTAAACGGAGATAATTTAAATAGTATAATTCTTTCAGATGAAAGCAGTTTGAATATAAACGATTTTAAAAAAATGTTTTAGAGACATTGAAATCAACTTTTTCTCTAATCCCTGGAAGAGAGCCTGATTCACTGTATTGCCAATATAGAATCCTTTTATCATCTATACAATGAGGCTCCTTGCTGTAGGATGCAATCCAAAATTTATAATTTGGGAAATAATTTACAAATTTAGTAGTGAAAAAATGCAAGGATGTATATATAATTGGACGCATTCCCGTTTTATTTTCAACTTCTTCTAACCAAATAGTCATTTTTGCACGAAGATCAATATCTGACAATCCTTCACTTTCAACATCTAACACTGGTGGTAAATCTACTTCTCTTTTTTTCCAATGTTTTAAGAAGTGCTCTACTTGAGGTTTAGGTTTGTCTTTTGATTGAAAAAAATGGTAAGCGCCATTTAAAACCCCTAGATTATTTAGGGTCGCTCGATTTTTGTCCCAACGTTTATCAACATGCGAATTCCCTTGTGTTGCTTTGCAATATACAAATTTTATAATGGTGTCATATTCTTTTTGTTTGAAAAGAAATTCCCAATTTATTTCACCTTGATGATGTGAAACGTCAATTCCAAATGAATTATATCCTGCAGGAATTGTGCTGAAGAAGGCGGTGTTATTTTTTTTATTTCGCGAAGATGATGTAAAGTAAAAAAAAGAAATTACGAGAAAAAAAACAATCAAGAAAATCCAAATGATCGCAGATTTACTTTTTGTATTCTTCTTTCTTGAACTTTTCTGAACGGGTTTCTTTTTTCTTTTAGTAGCCATCTATTGAAAATAAAAAAGGCTTCCTCAAAAGAGAAAGCCTTTATACAGAATAAAAATTCCTTATTTTTGAGTAGAAGAAAAACTTCTTTTTTCTCTAATACGAGCTGATTTACCAGTTAATTTTCTGAAGTAGAAAATACGAGCACGACGTACAAAACCTTTTTTGTTAACAACGATGTTATCTAAAAACGGGGAAGCCATCGGGAAGATACGCTCAACACCAATGTTTCCAGACATTTTACGAACTGTAAAAGTTTCTGTAGCACCAGAACCACGACGTTGCAATACAACACCTTGATATTGCTGAATACGTTCTTTCGCACCCTCTTTAATTTTATATGAAACAGTTATAGTGTATCCACTTTTGAAATAAGGGAAACTCTTCACCTCAACTAATTCGTTCTCAATTTGTTTTAAAATATCCATGATCCTTTTTTTCTATTTTTCCGCGTAATTCGGGGTGCAATATTACGAATTATTTCTATAATAACATACTGAATTACAGAAAATGTTGATTTTTTTTTATTTTTCACCATTCAAATCCGTAATTTTTGTATTTAATTACACAAATTTAGTAATTTAAAAGTTGATTTCTTAATTTTAGCCCTTAATAATTGAGATGAGTGCAGATGGTAACCCTATTAGTTAGTGTTTCAGATGTTTTTAATAAAAGTATAATCGATAATTATTGATATGACGCAGACAATAATAGGAAGAAAAGATAAAGCAGATTTACCTGACTTTGGTTTGGAAAATGTTCAAATAAAAGTTGATTCTGGAGCATATACTAGTAGTGTTGATTACGAAAGTTTAAAGGTAACAGAAATCGCAGGTGAAAAAGTATTAGAAGTTTCTTTTCTAAATAGAAACCGATCTGAGTACTCCGGAACTATTTATATTTTTAAAGAATTTAAATGTAAAAAAGTAACATCTTCCACTGGTCATTCTCAATTGAGGTATTTTATTCCTGGTAGAATCGTGTTATTCGGTAAAGAATATTTAACCTATTTTTCTCTTGCAAAGCGATCAGGCATGAAAACTCCTGTATTAATAGGACGTAAATTATTAAATAAGAATTTTATTATTGATACAAGAAAAGTTAATTTATCAAATAATTTAAAGTCCAAATAACCTTTTTATTCGCAATATAAATATACTTTCGTAATACGTTAATTAGAAAAACATGAAAATCGCAATATTATCTCGTAATCCTAACCTATATTCTACTCGAAGATTAGTTGAAGCAGCAATTGAAAGAGGACATGAACCGCATGTAATTGATCATTTAAAATGCAATATAGAGATAGAACAAACAGGACCTTCTTTGTATTATGGAGACCGCTATTTACAAGGATTTGATGCTGTTATTCCTAGAATTGGAGCTTCTGTGACATTTTATGGAACGGCCGTAGTGCGTCAGTTTGAAATGATGAATGTATTTTCGGCTGTAAGTTCTAGAGGAATTGTGCATTCGAGAGATAAGTTACGTTGTTTGCAAGTACTTTCAAAAGAAGGGTTGGGACTTCCGAAAACGGTTTTTACGAATTATTCTAGAAACGTTGAACATGTAGTTGAATCTGCTGGTGGAGCTCCAGTTGTTTTAAAACTTTTAGAAGGAACACAAGGTTTAGGAGTCGTCTTAGCAGAAAACCAAAATGCAGCTCAATCTGTTTTAGAAGCATTTAATGGTTTGAAGGCGAGAGTGATTGTGCAAGAATTTATTAAAGAATCGAAAGGGGCTGATATTCGTGCTTTTGTTGTGGATGGAAAAGTGGTGGGAGCAATGAAGCGACAAGGAAAAGAAGGTGAGTTTCGTTCAAATCTGCATAGAGGTGGATCTTCTCGGATTATCGAATTAACAGATGAAGAAAGAGAAACAGCAATTCGAGCTGCAGAAACGGTTGGACTAGGCATTGCTGGTGTTGATTTGCTTCAGTCAGCTCGCGGTCCGTTGGTGTTGGAGGTTAATTCTTCTCCTGGTCTGCAAGGTATTGAAACGACAACAGAAACGAATATTGCTGGTATTATTATTCAATATTTAGAGAAAAACGTTAAAAAATGATTTCGAAACTGAAAAAGTTTGTTATCCTTAACCAAGAAATACAACCTGGAAAAGGTGTTCAATTAAATTTAGAAGTCGCTCATTTACACACGCATACGCCTGTTCAAGTGCCGGTTATTATTGAAAGGTCATTGGTGGATGGTCCTGTGGTTTTGTTGATGGCAGGAATGCATGGCGATGAGATAAATGGCATGGAAATCATTCGCAGAATTATTCGTAAAGGCTATAATAAACCTACAGCAGGGACAATCATATGTATTCCATTGTTTAATATTTTTGGATTTTTAAACGTTATGAGAGTTCTGCCCGATGGAAGAGATTTGAATAGATGTTTTCCTGGAGCAAAAAATGGGTCATTAGCAAGTCAGTTTGCGTATCATTTTATGAAAGAAATTGCACCGAATATTGATTATGTTATTGATTTTCACACCGGTTCTGCTAAAAGAAATAATATGGCTCAAATCAGATGTGTTTTTAAAGATACAGAAAGTCTCGAGTTAGCAAGAATATTTAATCCACCATTTATTATTCATTCTGCTTATATTCCAAAGTCTATTCGCGAATCCATGCATAAAAAAGGGAAGAAAATTTTACTTTTTGAAGGTGGGAAAACAGACAGTATAGAGGATGAGATTGTTAATGAAGGAATTGATGGCATAAAAAGATTTTTGACACATCTCAATATGAGGAATTTTAAGGAAAACCCTCGAGAAAGAGAGGCTATTTTTATTAAAGATCATAAATGGTTGAGAGCACCAAATTCAGGTATGTTTCAACCTTGTATAAAAAATGGTGATCTAGTAGACATTGGTACTATTTTAGGAATTGTCACCGATCCATTTGGTTTAATTGAGAAGAAAGTAAAATCAACTATAGCAGGATATGTGTTTTGTGTCAATGAGGCGCCTGTGGTAAATAAGGGGGACGCAATTTTTCATATTGGTTCCCAAATGATTCCTCGTGAATATCTTGGTGATGTTTGATTTTAAATGTTGAATGTTTAATTAAGGTTGCAACCTTACATTCATAATTTAAAATTAATAATTCAATTTCATAAAACATTAAATAGTAATTTAGTAAATTATCTTAACAAAAAAATATGTCTGTACACTCGAATGTAAAACGTGTTACAACGCACACTTTGCAAGAAATGAAGAATGCTGGTCAAAAAATCTCTATGTTGACCGGTTACGATTTTTCCATGGCTCGAATAATTGATGCGTCAGGTGTTGATGTTATTTTAGTGGGTGATTCTGCATCAAATGTAATGGCAGGTCATGAAACCACTCTTCCAATTACGTTAGATCAAATGATTTATCATGCATCTTCTGTTGTAAGAGCTTGCAATAGGGCGCTGATTGTCGTGGATATGCCTTTTGGATCCTATCAAGGGAATTCGAAAGAAGCTTTGTCCAATGCGATTAAGATAATGAAAGAAACAGGAGGTCATTCTGTTAAATTGGAGGGTGGACGAGAGATTATTGAATCAATTAGTCGAATTTTAACAGCTGGAATTCCTGTGATGGGACATTTGGGATTAACTCCTCAATCCATCTATAAATTCGGGACGTATGTAGTTCGAGCAAAAGAAGAAGAGGAGGCAGATCAGCTACTTGAAGATGCAAAATCACTTGAAGCTGCAGGATGCTTTGCAATTGTTTTAGAGAAAATTCCGGCAGAATTAGCGGCAAGAGTAGCGAAAAGCGTTTCTATTCCAATCATAGGTATAGGTGCCGGAAATGGTGTTGATGGCCAAGTTTTGGTGGTGCATGATATGTTGGGAATTAACAATGAATTTAGCCCACGTTTTTTAAGGAAATATAATAACCTGTATGAACAAATGATGACTGCTTTTCAAGAGTACATTAAGGATGTAAAGTCGGGCGATTTTCCTAACGAAAATGAACAATATTAAATGACGGATACCGCTAAAAAAAAAGCTATAGATGTCATTTATGAAGATAATCATATAATTGTTGTCAATAAAACTTCTTCTGATATTGTTCAAGGGGATAAAACAGGTGATGAAACCATGCCTGATAAAATTAAAGAATTTTTAAAAGAGAAATACGACAAGCCGGGAAATGTTTTTTGTGGGGTTGTTCATCGTTTGGATAGACCAACCAGCGGTGCAGTGGTTTTTGCGAAAACAAGTAAAGCTTTGTCACGTTTAAATGAGCAATTCAAAGACAGAGCGACTAAGAAAACATATTGGGCGGTAGTAGAAAAGGAACCACAAGAAAAAACAGGAATTCTTGTTCATTATTTAAAAAAAAATGAAAAGCAGAATAAATCCTATCCGTCGTTAACAGAAACTACAGGTTCTAAAAAAGCATCTTTAGAATATAGATTAATTGCGAAGTCGGATAAATATTTCTTGCTAGAAATTGAACTACATACTGGAAGACATCATCAAATTCGCGTGCAATTGTCAACAATCGGTTGTATTATAAAAGGGGATGTTAAGTACGGGGCAAGACGTTCAAATACGGACGGTTCAATTCATTTACATGCAAGGTATTTAGAATTGTATCATCCAACCACCAAAGAATTAATCAAGATAATAGCACCTGTTCCTGATGAACCTTTATGGCAGTGGTTTGAAAAAAAAATGTAAGGATATGTGTATTAATTACTTTTTTTTACAGAAAATAAATAATATTTCTCTAATCGTTTGGCGGTTTTATAGGATGAAAAGTTAATATCTATTGCCGACACTTTTTTCACATATTCAGAAAAGTCAATGATAACCGAATTACCCCATATTCAACAGTACCATTTAAAGCTTCAAAAATTGGTTTCAATGCCTTAGTATCTTCGATTGTTGGAAGTATTGCTTTTACTTTTTCAAAATCGGAATCATCTACATATGCTGAAAATTGTATAGGGTAGCCTTCTTGCATCAGTTTTCCTAAATGGGAATATACTGTCGTTACTGAAATGTTTCTTATTTCGGCAATATCATTTACGAGAAGCCCTAGTTGGATTAAATCGTATGTTTCTTCAAATGTAGATTTTTTTGGTCCAGAGTCTTTTATAAAAAGTTTGATTAAATCAATAAAATCTTGCCCATACGAAATATACTTTTGTAAACCAATACCTTGTATTGCCAGCATTTCATTTTCTGTAGTTGGTTTTTCTGCAGACATTTGAGTCAGGGTGGCATCACTAAAGACGATATACGCGGGAACATTCGCTTCATTTGCTATTTTACGTCTCAATAATTTCAATCGATCAAAAAGTAATTCATCGGGAGATAAGCTGGAAGGTTGTTTTTGACTTTTTGATTTTTTGGATATTTTTTCTTTCTCTAGATAATGTGCCAGCTGAATTTGCAATTTTCCAAATAATACTTTTTCTCCAAAAGAACTTATTTTTAAATGCATGTTATCATCATAAGCAATTTCGATTAATCCGATATTTTTCATTTGAGTGAGATAAAACAACCATTGCTGAGAATTTAAATCAGCACCAATGCCAAATGTTTTTAACTCATGATATCCTTTTGAAAACATTTCCGTTGTTTTCGCCCCTCTCAGAATGTCGATAATCGAATTATTTCCTGCTTTTTCCTCGGCTCTTTTAATGGCTGACAATGCTTTTTGAGCTAGAATTGTACCTTCAAATGTAGATGAAGGGTTTCTACAGACGTCGCAATTTCCGCAATTTTCAGGAATTACTTCACTGAAATAGGCTAGTAATATTTTTCGTCGACAGGTCGTTGCTTCAGCATATTCAAGCATTCTGTTTAGTTTCTCCAACAAAACGCTACTATGCTCACTTTCTTTTGCAAAATCTGAAAGTAATTTCACATCTCGGTAATTGTAATAGAGTAGGGTATCTGATGCTAAAGAATCGCGACCAGCTCTTCCAATTTCTTGGTAGTATCCTTCAATATTTTTAGGTAAATTATTATGTATAACCCAACGAACATTTGACTTGTCAATTCCCATTCCGAATGCTATGGTAGCGCACATGATAGGTATTTCATCATTAATAAAAGAAGTTTGAATTTTATCTCTTTCATCGGAAGTTAATCCCGCATGATAATAATTTGCTTGTACATTGTTGTCGTTTAAGATTTGCGCCCATTCTTCCGTTTCTTTTCTACTCAAGCAATAAATGATGCCTGACTTACCTTCTCTAGCTTCAATGAAATCGAGTATTTGATTAATTTTTTTCTGTTTTGGGATATTTCCCCGAACTTCAAGATTTAAGTTAGGTCTATCAAAGGAAGAAAGGAAAGTTGTTGGATGCATTAATCCCAAATGTTCTTCAATATCTTTTCGTGTTATTTTATCTGCTGTTGCTGTTAAGGCAATAAATGGAATATGTGAGAGCTTTGTTCGTAGTACTTTTAATTGTGTGTATTCCGGCCTAAAGTCATGGCCCCACATGGATACACAATGTGCCTCATCTATAGCGATTAAACTAATTGATAATTCATTGATCCAAGAATTCATGGCTGGTAATAATGTTTCAGGCGAAAGATATAATAATTTTAAATTCCCTGATTTAGCATCAAGAATAATTTTGTTTTTTTCAAGATCATTTACTGAAGAGTTAAAGAAAGCGGCATTTATCCCATTTGATTTTAGCGCATCAACTTGGTCTCTCATGAGAGAAATCAAAGGAGAAATTACAAGTGTTAAATTCTCAAATAGAAGCGCCGGTATTTGAAAACAGATAGATTTTCCGCCGCCAGTGGGCATAAGTACGATACTATCTTTTTTATTGACAACATTATCAATAATTACTTCTTGTTGATCTCGGAAGTTATCGTATCCAAAAACTGATTTTAATTTTTTTTTCGCCTCTATGTTCATAGATTCAAAGGTAAGATTTGTCATTTGATTTAGGTGATTTAT
>CAMDAO010000094.1 GCA_945888595.1 Chryseobacterium gleum
TTGGGTTAATCTCCGTTTTAATATACATTGGAATGTCTAAATAATAGAACCCAGATGAACTGGTAAATACCGAATTATTTAAATCGAAAAACATGGTATCAGTTACTTCTGGCGGTAGAGGCATTGGAAGCTTTTTAACTTTCCCACTGAAAGGTTCATTTCCTAATAAATTAAAACTTCCAAGAAACACAAATAAATAAATTAATACTTTCATTTTCACTTACTTAAAAACATTAAATACCCTCTTAAAATGCTGTTCTACGATTTACAAAGTTAGGACAAGTATCAACAGAAACATTACATTCAATGTTATGATTTCTTTAATAAATACAAGTATTTATACCCAATAAAAACACCTTGTTAACCAATCGTTTATTTTATGATAACATTATTTTTATATTAGAAATAGATGGTTAGGTCTTATTTTTTAATACTAATTTTTTTTACATAAAAATCTTGGTCACTTATTGCCCGTAGGAAATAAATTCCATCTGCTAAAGATTCCACATCAATTTGAAAATCTTGCTTTTCAGGCAGCAGTCCACTGCTATACACCGTGTTCATTTTTGTGTCAAATAATTCTATTGTTGCGTTTTTATTTACCGTCACAAAAAGAAAGTTGGATGCCGGGTTTGGATAAATACTAATTAAATTATCTTCACCTGTCACATTGTTTAAGCCTTGAGAACTGTTATTCGATACAATTGAAGAAGAATACGTGCTGACGCATCCATTACTAGAAGTTGCTGTTAATGTAACTATATATGTTCCATTGACAACAAAATAATGACTTGGGTTTTGCAATGTACTCGATCCACCATCCCCAAAATTCCAGCTATATGAAACGATTGTTCCTGAAGATATCGTTGACGTATTAGTGAAATCAGTTGTTGCTAAACTTGCATTGTACGCATATGAAAAATTCACCGAAGGAGTCTCTAAAATGGTCATCGGTTGCGTTAATGAATAGGTGCATCCATCTGTTGTAGTAACCGTTAATTGAGCCGTAAAATTACCAAAAGAAGTGTACGTATGATTTGGGTTTTGCAGCGCACTAGTAGAAGAACCATCACCAAAATTCCAAGACCACGTAGAAATTGCTCTACCAAGGATCGAATTTGGATAACTAAAATTGATCGTTGAATTTTTGCAGGCTACACTGCTACTAACAGTAATTAAAGACTTTGGCGGTGTTGAGGTAAATTTACTAGTACAAATTAATCCATCTAACAAGGATGTGATTGAATTAAAATCGGACGTGTCAACATCCGTGCAATAGGTCGCTAATTGAAATCGCAAAGTGACCAACGTAACATTTGCAGGAACAACATAAGCCGTTGAAGGACCAGAAGTGGTATTTCTTAGAAAATGATCAGTAGTATTGAAATATGTTAATTGATCCAACGAAGGAATCGTCGTGCTAGCCGAAAGAAAGGTAAGCTTTGCTTCATTAAATTTAAACCAAAAATCAAATGAACTGTGTGAAGTAGTCGTAATAATAGACATGGGTAAATCCAAATAATTTACGCCCGCTGCAGTTGAAACCGTCGCGTTTTTTAAATCAAAAACCATGGTGTCATTGCCTACTGGCGGCATTGGCATTCTAGCAGATGTGCTAGTGTTGGCAGAAAGATTGTTTAGAAAAAACAAACTAATAAAAAGAGTAAATAGTTTCATTTTGAACCGTATTAAATTTTGCTTTTGAATATCAAAAAGCCGTAATCTTTCGATTACGGCTTTTCTTTGTTTAAATTAATTGCGAAAAATCACTTATTTAACACAACTCTTTCAATAGAATTAAAGTTTTCATTTGAAATTTTCAACAAGTAAACACCTCCTGATAAACCATCCATATTGATTTCTTGTTTTTCATTTGCTGTAACATTCGTTTGTACTAAAACTTGTTTACCAGACATATCAAACAATTGAACCATTGAATTTTCAGAAACAACAACGTTTAAAAGTCCTGTTGTTGGATTTGGATAAACTGAAGTGCTCACATTAGAAGAAGTATTTATAGAACTATTTCTAAATTCAACATTTGCTTTTTTACCGTTTAATATCCCTAAAGTAGATTTGATATCTTCTTCAGAAATTTTTCCATCAACGATGTTAAAACGAATCGTAACTACTTCCTTGTTTAAATCAAAGTTATTCATGTTATCAGCAGTATATCTCAACGTTTTATCATTACTATTATAATGACTCATTCCATCGATATCAGTTGATTTACTTTCTACTGTATTGAAAGATAATTTATCTTCATTGAATTGGAAAGCAAAATCAAGAGCATTTACTGGTTCGTCTGAAATAATAGAAACTGGAACATCCACTGTATTTCCATTCACTACCGCTTTAGAGATATCAAAAATCACTTTATTAGATGTAGTGCTTTTTAAGATTCCATCTGCAGCATAAGTAGCATAGTTACCATCAACATCACCCAACATAATTCCTGAGAACGTCTCTGAAGTAATAACTGGACAGTTGAAATAATCAACTACAGTTGTTGGCAACACGAAAGGAGTTACTGGAACTTTTGCTTTAGAGAAACCTACGCCGTCATTTGCTGGAAAAGTAGTTGAAATTTTGTAAGCAACATTATTTTTAATTCTTAATGAATCAACAAATACCCAGTCTTTAGACAATTGACCATTTGAAACACCCGCAGCAGAATAGTTCCATGCTTGTTGGAACTCAGTAATGTTATTTGTTGCTCTTTGTTTCATTTGAGAGATATCACCCGCACTAACAACACCATCAAGGTTAACATCTAATGCTAAAATTTGGTAGATAGAAGGCGTAAATGCACCATTAATCAAAAGTGTTTTTCCTAAAGTAGCATCAGCAGCGTTCACAAGTAATTGAACCGCAACCGCATTGTCAACATCTCTTGCAATGTAAATTGCTAATCCATTTAACAAGTCATACGTAAAGTTACCTGTCATATTTGGAGAAACTTTTATGTTATTAGTGTTTAATACACTTGTACCTAAATCTGCTCCTTGAACAGTTGTTTTTAGGCGCGCATTTGGTAAAGCTGCATTGTATTCAATCCTAGTAGCGTTATCTGACCAGAATTTTAAAGTTCCTGGATAGTTTTGATCTTGGTATGTTATTGCTTTTCCAGAAGATACTGGTTGACCAGTTACTCCAGTAATACGACTTTCTTGTAAAAATGGCACACTAATAACAGCTTCATCTGCCGGTCCAAAGCCACTTGTTTTAGAGAATTCAACACAAATGATATTTCCTACACCATTAAATTCAGAATTGATAGGCGCAGATCCTTTGAAATAAACAGAAATGTTCATTGTTCCTGCAACTAAATCGATGCTGTTTGCTGTTTCAACAAAAGCAGAACTAATTAAATTATCAAAAATAGTGATGTTACCTGTTGGTGTAACTTTTGTTTTATCATAATTTAAAACTAGATCGTAACCTTTTACGTTGTCAACTGGATGAGTAACTGCTGCAGCTATAGGAATACAGAAAGTAGTAGGGTTACATGTTTGAGTAACCGTTCCCACTGCATATGGTAAAGCATTAATATCTGCAATTGTCAAAGTAAGTACAGACGATGTCGTTACCGCACCTTTATTATCTGTAGATCTAACCGCGAAATTTTTAATCCCAGGAGTACTTGTCCATGCATACGTATATGGTCCAGTAGCAGTAGTAAATGAAGAAACAACAGCGCTATTTATTAAGAATTCAACTAGATTAATTGTTCCGTCAGAATCTGTCGCTGTTCCAGTGATAGTAACCACATTTGTAGAAACATAAGCAGCACTAGATACTGGAGAAGTAAGTACAGCAGTTGGAGGCGTGTTTGCCACAACCAATATACTAACAACATTTGAAGTTGCCGTTAAACCTAAATTGTCAGTAGAAACTGCTTTCAGTAAATGCGTTCCTATTATTGAAGTCCAGTTTTTAGCGTAAGCACCTGATACAAGAGCACCAGCACCTATAGAAACATTGTCAACAAAAAATTCAACTTGAGCAACTGTACCATCAACGTCTGAAGATGTAGCAGATAATGCAACGATATCACCAACGATTGCTGACGTAGCAGCTGTCAATGAAACAGATGGAGCTTGATTAGGAGCAACTGTTATCGAGATAGCACTTGAAGTTGTAACATCTCCTGAGTTATCAGTCGATTTAGCTGTTAAGGAATGTGTACCTGTTGTAGCTGTGTAAGACTTAGAATATACACCTGATACAAGAGTACCAGCACCTATAGAAACATTGTCAACAAAAAATTCAACACCAGAAACTGTACCATCTGTATCTGCAGAGGTAGCTGTAATCGTTACAGCAGTACTAGTAATAATACTAGCTCCATTCGCAGGAGATGTGATACTCACTGATGGAGGAATATTTGGAACTAAATTTAATGTTGCATTTGTTAATTCAGTACCTGTTGGAGCACTTGAAACATAATTTTCTGCTATTCCAGTAGCGATATTAACAACTTGCACGTTTAAATGGTAACTAAAAGCACCGTCTGTAGTGAACTGACCGATCAAAACCATGTTTGAAGCTGTAGGTCCTACAACTCCACCTAATGCTGCAATCGAACAAGAGTTAGAGATAAAATTATTTCCTGCCGTAGCATCTAACATACTAAAGTTAGGTGTACCTATTAAGGTAGTAGGAACAACCGTTCCTGCAATCATACCATCTGCTGCAGACGTACTTGTAGTACTTCCGATATTAATTGGCAAACCATATGCGCCTCCAGGATTGTTTTGCAAAATCGTTTGCGCATTTCCTGGAGAACCGTCTGTATCTTCAGATTTTAAAACTCCTAATTTACCAGCAGCTGCTCCACCAACTGTAAACCATGAGTCAATCAAAGCGGTGAATTTTCTAGCATTCGAAGCGCTTGTTCCAGCTGGATTATTTGTTGATCCGAAGTTTGGATCATTGAAAAAATTCGTAGTTGTTGAAACCTGTAATGCGTGAGCCGCATTTCCATAAATATTTGAAAATTTATATCCAGCCGCCATGTTTACATATACTCTATATGTAACAGCACCTGAGTTTAATAATGGACTAGAGCTCGCTGCGCCACTTAACTCAGTAGCAGCATTAGCAGCATCCGCAGCATTTGCTTGATAGAATTTTTCAACTACTATCCCTTCTAATCCTTGCGCTTGAGCTAAATTACCAATCAAGGCAAGTCCCAAGCTTAACAATAGTTTTTTTGAATTTTTTTTCATTTTCTATTTTATTAACTTATTTATATAATAGACAATACTTTTCTAGACGATTGGATAATCGTTGATGAACATCATTTAATTCGTGCAGCTTATTCGTGAAGCTCTGCACTCGTCATTTAATCAATTTGAGTTAACAAATCGTCTAGAAAAATATGGAATACTGAATACTAAATATTAATTACAGCTATAACTGAAAGCTGGTGCAAAGATTTGGAAATCATCTACATCTGTATCGCCATCATAATCTAAATCTGTAGGACAAGCAACCAAACCTTTAGTAGCTCCTAATACTTGAGAGTAAGACCAATCAGACAACCAATTTTCACCAGCAACTGAAGAAAATGCCCCTCTGTAATTAGCAACTCTAAAGAACCCATCAGCAGGCGCAACTGGACAACCAGCAACTGTTAAAGCAGGATTTGGAACTGGATCATTTTTAGCAGAAAAAACATTCGTTGTGTTATCCACAAGAAAATCATAAGAAAAACCTGGTAATGTATTTCCAGCAACGATCACATTTAAATCTGTTGTAGTGAATTGAGTGTTATCCGCAGCAACAAGAGCTGCCGTAGCACTACCAATTGTCAATGGGTTTGTACAACCTACAAAAGTATTACATTTCACTTTTAAAATTTGAGTTCCGTTTCCAAGTGTTGAAGACCAGTTATGGTAAGCTTCATATCCACCTGTTCTTGTTCCTGTAGATTTTATCAAGTTTAACCCATTTTTGAAGTTTGCGAATACTGAATTATATATCTCACCTCCCGTTAATTCCTTTGCGTTGATGGCAGCAATAGAACCATTGTCTGCAGTTATAACCGTTTTATTATTTCCTAAAATGGTTGCATTATAAATAACAGGAGTCGATCTTCTGAGACCGGTATTAGCTAATCCTATAGATTTATTATCATCTGAATCACATTCAAAACCACTATCAGAATCAATAGAAGCAGTATTATCCGTTTTCATTCCGAAGAAAAATTGAGTTTTTCCTGTCCAACCTAAATCCCAATCAAACATGTCGTCATTTCCAAATAAAGTAGTTATGTATTTTAAATTCACAGTCCCACCGAAAATTTCGATATTGTCATCTGCACACGATACAATTTCTATGTGGTCTATGGTCGTTCCTCTACCAACAGACCCTAATGTAAGTCCATTAATTTCAGCCCCAACAGTAAGAATTGCTCCTGCATGTCTAATCGAAACGTATTTCATAACACCAGAATTATCGTTGTCATCAAAAGATTGCGATGATAATTCGCCTGCAACTGAAGTCGCTGATGTATTTACTCCATAACGATCTTGAATGTTTGACGTTGCGAAACCTTCAATCGTTCCTAGTCCATCTGCAACTGCCAATAAACCTGAGCCACCAGCAACGAAAGGACCATTAGCAGCTACTAATAAATTATTTGTCGCTTTTCCTAAAAGTACAACACCTCCCCATAGACCTTTATTTGCAATTGGAAATAGACCATTTAAAGCGTCTGCTTCTGCAGTAAATACAATTTGACAATCTGCAGAACCCTCTGCCATAATCTTTCCTCCTCGCTCAATCACTAAAGCTGTAGCTTCTGCAGGCACAGTATTAACTCTTCCTTTTAAT
Organism: Chryseobacterium gleum; assembly: GCA_945888595.1. Taxonomy (GTDB): domain Bacteria; phylum Bacteroidota; class Bacteroidia; order Flavobacteriales_D; family Crocinitomicaceae; genus CAIUKX01. The sequence continues at coordinate 6,841 of CAMDAO010000094.1, forward strand.
ACAGTACCAGGGTTAATTGTTAATGTTTGTCCTGCAGGAATGTAAATTTTTTTATCAATAATATAATTGTTAGCACATGTTAAAACTGCTCCAAGGGTTAACTCTCCTCCATATGTTCCTGCAATTGCAGTATACCCTGGTAGAGAAGTTAATAATACAGAAGGTCTTGAAGCTACAGCTGGGCAACCACAAGCTGAACCTAAATTTGATTGACCATAACTTGATGCAACCGAAGCAACAGCCATAATAGAGGTTGCAAACAATTTTGAAATTCGTTTTTTTGTTTTCATTTTTTACTTTTTTAAATTATTAATTACTATTAAACAAACACTTAGTAAAATTTTACGGTACAAAGTTCGGGAGGTGTCGTTGAAAAATCATGAATACAATATTGTCTTTATAATATGTTTTTATCTCTAATATTTACATAATGTTATATGATAAAGAAGCAAAAAGGGGTTATAAAAAACTTTGTTAACACTGTGGTAAAATAAAATTAATTTCTATTACATATTGATTAAGCGTTTCTAGCTGCTGCGGGCGTCTTGACAATTAATTGTTGGTGAGGATTTTAAGGAGAGAATTATTCATTTGAATATTCAACAGCTTGCTCGTAAAACTTTTGATAATTGGCGCTATCATTTTTAAATTTATATACGGTAGCAATAAATAAACAAATTTGAGAATCGTTGGGCTGAATTTGGTTCGCCTTTAACAAACAGCTTAATGCGGCATCGTATTGCTTTAATGTTCCATAAGATAATCCTAAATTGATCCAGGTTAATGCTGAATTAGGACTAAATACTACCTGCTTTTTATAAAAATAACTAGCTTTCGTAAAGTTACCTTTTGCAAAATATACGTCTCCTAAGTTAGTGATTAACGACGGATTTAATTTCAATGCTTTTTTAAAGTAATACTCTGAGGAATCTAATTGATTCAGTTTTAAGTAGGCCCTCCCAATTCCTTCAAAACCTTCAGCAGATTGGTAAATCGCAATACTTGCTTTCAAAGCCTCTACACTTTCCTGATAAATTTTAATTTTCGCGACTGAATCCGGTTCGTTAATTGCTATTGTTCGCATTAATTCATTCCCATAAAAAGAATGGGCTCTTGAATTATTTGGCATCTTTTTTAAATCATTCGAAAATAAAGTATAATTATCCTTCCAATCTTTGTTTCGATCAACGGTTCTAAAAGAATACAATAAAAGTATAGGCGCAATAATTAAAAACACTCTTGAATTCTTTGAGAAAAACTGAGAAATAGAGGTGTATTTGAAAGAAAGTTGATTTGTTTTAGTCAATCGAAGAATAATGGAAGAAAGGATGAAAATAAAACCCAAAGATGAAAAATATAAAAATCGATCCGCCATGGCAACACCAATCGTAAAAATGAAATTACTAAATAAAGCCATGGTTATTATGAATAAAAATATTCCATACGATATCAAATCCCGTTTGAGAAATTTAATACTGCAATAGATGATCATCGCTCCAAAAAACAATATACTTAAAATAACGGATAAGTTTGAAAAATCTACGAGTTGAATTTGTCCAAAAGAACGGTCGTATAGCAAATCTTTCGGGAATACCAATAATAAAATGTATTCCCCCATTATTTTAATCTCCGTCGCAATTCGAACAGTCATATCACTTGTTGATAGCAATAAATTTTCTATTGGTGTAACGATATAAGAGGCCGTGTTTCCAGATAATACGTAAGTACGCATCACTAAAAATAAAACAACAGGCAGCGCAAGAAAAAGAGAAGGAACAATTATCTTTTTGAACTTTGGTTGAACAAACAAGAACAAGGTAACTGGCATACCGATCAACATCGTAATGGCCGTTTCTTTGGCTAATAAAGCACTAAAAAAAAGAAAACAGGCTAAGAATAGGTATTTATAGTTCTCTTTTTCAAAAAATTTAATCATAAAATAAAGTGACGCAATGGAAAGAAAAAAGCCCATTATTTCATCTCTGCTTTTAATGTTTGCGACGACTTCTGTATGAATAGGATGAGAAATAAATAAAATTGAAATGACGAAGGGAATAATTATATTAGATTCTTTCAATAATTTACACAAGGTACTAAATAACAACCATCCTGTTAAAGCATAAAAAAGAACATTCACCCAATGACTCAAAACTGGATTATTGGGAGAAATATGCCATTCTAAGGCAAACATCGCGACAGATAAAGGTCTATAAATACCGTCATCAAGATTGTAATAACCATATCTGTAATGTGTCTTGAAAATGGTAGGAATAGATTCAATTCCTTTTGTAGTAATTGTGTTTTCTGAAATTACAGAAAAATCATCCAGTACATACGCATGATTTAAGGTGTTGGAATAAAGAAGAAAACCTGCCAATGCCACAATAAAACCAAGTTTCCAATATATCTTTCCTGAAGTTTGAGGAATGGAAGTTTCGTTTTTTTCTTCCTTCTTTGTTAACATGTAGAATTGTTGCTTATTTAATT
>CAMDAO010000095.1 GCA_945888595.1 Chryseobacterium gleum
AGAATTGTTGCTTATTTAATTTGATAAAAGAATCCAGCACTGATTCCTACTGAATATAAATAGCGATTAAGTGGCGCATTCATAATTGGCCTCATAGAATGTCGGTATAAAACCTCTGACTTAAAAGACCATGAATCTGATAATTGCTGATTAATTCCGATTCCTCCTAAATAAGCCATGTTGATTTTATTACTATTCAAATTAGTATTTACTGTTTTATTCTGATCTATATCGCGTATCGTAGATTTTAAAAATAAGTTGCTTGAAATACCTCCGGTGAAATAAATTTGTTTTTTAAATACAAAATAATTTACTTTTAATGGAATATCTAAATAATAATAGTGATTTATATAACTGAGATTTTTAGCATCTACTGCCACTTTCGTTTTTTCTCCCTTGTCAGAAAACAATACACCCAATGAAAAAGAAATTTTGTCTGACAACGAATACATTCCATTTAACCCGAAAGTAGACCCATACCTACCGTGTTCAATTGAATCATACATTTCAACAATACTTCTATTGGATTCTGCAGCGGTTAAGTTTCTATAACTATAATCCGCTGAATATGTAAAACCAATATCCATCTTTCGAGCTTGTGATGAATCGGCCGTTTGAGAAAACACCCTACAAGGAAGTACCACTACTAGTATAACAAAGAGTAGGTAGAATAAAAAAAAATAAAAGAAATTCTTCATGATTGTATAGTAATTTAATCTTTTACACATCGAATATTAAAACCATAATTTTTATCGATGTGCTGTCTAAAAACCTCTGTTTTTTGATAATCCAAATAACGGTACCAAAGATGATTATCAATCGTTGTAGAAGACCACCAAAATGCCATCGATGCTTGCTTGTTTTTATACCCATCATACCCTCTATTTCCTCCTGGCACAGCAGTAAAGCCAAACTCATTCGTTCCGAATAAAATAGAAGTAGTAGGCCATCCAACAGATGCTTTTATTGCCATTTTATCGCCGATAGTTGAACCTCTCCAAGCCGTGTTGTTTGCTTCGTCAGCATTCATTCCCATTGTTTTTTCGAGTGTTTTCCACTCTTCATCTGTTGGAATATGCCAACCTATAGGTGCCACTTTACGCACATCTTTTACCGCAAAACCATTGTATAAAAAACATAAGCTGATGTCGTTATAATAAAAAGCCCCTTCTATTTGCTTTGCCCACACAGAATCGTTGTCTAATTCAACAACCTCCATTATTGAGCTTCCGTCATTGTATTTTTTTACACGTAAATTTTCTGCCATCCACCATTGATCGCCTATTTTCACTGTTTTATAGACGTTGCCTTCAATGTCTGACACGGTACTCGTCTCCAACTCTTTCGTTTCCTCCTTGTGTTTTTTACAGGAAAAAACAGTAATGAGTAAAAAAAAGATCCATACGTATTTCAGATTTATTTTCATTTTTACTTTTTTTATACAAAGAATTCTTTTCGAGATCTTTCTAAGAATGATTAATTTTTAATAAACATTTTATTCACTAATTCATTCCCTGAGATTACTTTTAATACATAGACTCCATTCGATAACTCAGAAATATTTATCTCCTCATAGATAATCCCATTGATGTATCCCATGTTTTTTTCCATTTCGACGATCCCAAAAGAATTAATGATTGAATAGTTAAACTCTTTCATTTCTCCTAACACCCCATTTAGAAATAACGTTGTATACGCTGGGTTTGGATAAATCTCTACTGTAAAAGAGGACTCATTTAAAGACGGACAAACCACAGCAATGTCTCTATCGTTGCAATTTCCTGGGTAACAACATAAATTATGAATCATAAAATTGGCGGTTGAGTCAAAGTTACACGCCATCGTGTCCGTGCAGCCATAAACGATAGGAGTAATACATGACCCTTCTGCTAAACAAGCATATTCATTGCTATATTCTAAATAATCAGGATTTGTACAGCCACATGTATACGGATATTTGAGGAAAGGACTAAAAACTTCGCCACTTGCAAGAATACTATCATTGGCAACATATTTTACAAGGGTAGGAACTCCGTCAATAAGTTGTTCCACTTCCATGTTTATTTCAAAACTTAAATCTCCTTTTGTCGTTAATTGCGCAATAATAATTTGATTACTATCTGCTACGACTCCTGAAATTCCAGAGTTTTCGAGAGAAAAAGAAGTACTAATAAATTCTTTCTTCGCAACTAGTGAACCAAAAATCGTACTATCATTTCCAAAAACAACATCTTTTACACCAAAACTGAGCCATGAAGTTGGAGTTAAATTCATCGTATCCATTCCGTCATTGGTTGTTAAAGAAGTTCCCATTTCTGAATTGACGTTGGTTAATAGACCTCCCGCAATCATTGCGCTTCCGCCATCATTGTTCACTCCTCCAATAAACGAACCGTCGGTGTCTTGCTCTTTTAGAATTCCAAAATATGTTTTTGCACCTTGTTTTTTTGCGGTTTGACCTAGTGTTAACCATGAATCTAAAGCAATTGTACTTTCCGTATATCTTGTCTTCACAAAATCCTTCCCAAAACTTTGTCCATCAAGAGCGTGGTTGTAAAAATAATCTGTACTAATAAACTTTGCTGGATGATTCACGTCTCCATATATTTTTTTAAGAATATTTCCTGGTTTTAAATCAACATAAATTCTATAGGTAACAGATCCTGAATCTACTTTACCTCCTGTCAAATCTGTTGCATCTATTTCATCTGAAATATAATATTTCTCAACGATTACTTTTTCTATTTGAGCATTCATCTCACTAGAAATTATCAAAAACAAAAAAAGGATTAAAAACTGTGTGAATCTCATCTTACCGATTTAAAAATTATAGGAAACCCCTACTGTGTAATTTGTTCCATATTTAAAACTATCATAATCAACCCATTCTGTTGGGAGTTTATAGGCTCTTCGAACGGGCGCATTCAATAGGTCTCGAATACTTATGCTGGCAGAGAATTTCTTGCCTATCTTCTTGCTGATTTTAATATCAACTGTATTTCTAGGCATTTCATATACATCCGGTCTTCCCTTTATAACACCTGTAATTACTAAACGAGGTCCCTGAATATTATATCCAACAGTAGCACGTATACCTAGTTTCTTTGCTTTATAAGTCATTGACCCATTAATTATATAGGGGGCCTGCCCAAACATTGGTCGATACAGGGTATCTACCGGAGTATAGATAGTTTCGCCATTGATTATTTCCATGTTCTTTCGAATGGATTCAGAAATGGATTGAACTAAAGTAATATTCGCTCGTACTTCGAAATTTTTACCTAACCCTTTTCTACCCTCAAATTCTATCCCTTTTACCGTTGATTGATCCATATTTTGCCACGTGATACCTGAATTCCCAAAACCTAATTCTATGTGGTTTTTAAAACTTTTGTAAAATAAGCTGACAGAAATGTTGTCGTCATTTTTTAGATACGATTCAAATCGGAAGTCATAATTTTGTATTTCTACTATTTTTAAATCGGAATTTCCATATATTAATGTTCTAAATTCGTTGTCAAAAACAGCCCCGTCATTTAATTCTCTTAAACTTGGTCTAGCCAGTGTTTGACTATAATTCAATCGCACATTGGTGGTGGCAGAGTCAATTATATTCCATTTATAAATAATATTGATACTAGGTAAATAATTCGCTTCATTTATGTCTGCAGCATTTATTGAAGGAAATCCTCCCACATTTTCTCTTCTAATATCATTTCTTTCATATCCCAAATTATGATACAATACTACATCTGTAAAAATATTTGATTGCTCCACTCTTAGACCACCTGAAAGTCGTAAGAGAGAAGTAATTTCATAATCAAGCATTCCAAAACAAGACAGCACGGAGCTTGTTCCGAATGTATTATTTCTCGCATAGTCGCGTTGATTGTAGATAAAATTTATTTTTTGATCCTTCATAATAAAATTACTCGGATCTAAATACGTATCAATATCATCGCTGTTGAGGTTAGGCAACATAGTATTATTTCCTTGATCTAAATAATATTCATTTAAATCTTGTTTACGATCTATGTTTTGATATGCTCCTCCTATTTTAACTTTACGAACCAATTTTACTTTTTTCTGGATGGGAATTTCAGCAGAAATTCTAGAATCAAAAATATTTTCATTTAAATACCTATAATATCTTCTAATTCCATCACCTGCTGTAGGAGAAAACATGTAGTCTTTTTGTACTCCATTATCATTGATGAAATCATATTGAAGTATTTTAAAATCAGGAGCAATACTAGCACCAAGTGTGTAGGAAGAGTTTAAATCAATTTTAATTTTATGTTTTGGTATAAAATGATTCGCATTAAACTGCACTATTTGCTGCTTTCTTTGTTCGTAAAAAATGATATTTTGAGTTCTACATTCTTGAGCTGGTTGGTTGTCGAATTGAGTTGTGAATTTTGAAACATCATTTGTTCCTGAAAAATTTGGCATGTACAACAAAGATAGTTTTGTGTTTTCAGTCACTGTATAGGCTAAATTCAATAATGCATTCCATCCATTGGTTTCGCGACTTATTTGCGTATTATCTTTTACCTCAAAAGGGAAATTTAATTCTTCGGCACCTACTCTTTGGGAAACTCCATTTGGGTCAAAACGAGTAGCTGTTCCATAACGAAACCCGAGCACGTAACCAAAGGGTCTTCCAAATAATTTTAATTCTTCCCCAATACTAAAACTCTGAGTAAAATTAAGCGGCGCTTTTCTTTTAACAGTACCCCAACTATTTGATAATCCATTGTTATAATCTTTCCCTTCAGGGTTCAAGGTATTAAACGCCTTGTCTTTGTAGGTAAGGTTATAGTCTGAAACCGCTTTTGAATAAGCGGCATTATCATTTATTAAGGCTGGAGGTAGAAGTCCTAATTCGACTAAGCCTAGTCTGAAATAAGCGTTCCCTTCAGGACTTCCAGTTACCCAGCCATTTACTCCTAAATTTTTGTAATACTCTGTCAACCCAAGAGCTGACATTTCTTGGTATTGTGTTGGACTTAAATTTGGAGTTTCTAATTTGTCAAGAGACACCGCTCTAAAACCGTTATCAAAACCTAACCAATCTGTAGAACTTCTTTGCGAACTGATGACATCTTTAAAAGATGTTTGTTCATTGTAACCGAATTGCGTGTCAATATTTATATCCAATTTACTTGGATAATCTTTGGTTTCAATAGAAATATAGGCTCCGGCCCAATCACCTGGTAATTCAGGACTTGCTGTTTTAGTAATAATGATATTATCAATTAAACTCGCGGGGAATATATCCAACTTAATGTTATTTGTTAAAGGGTCAAGGGTAGGAATTCTAGATCCATTTAAGGTAGTTTTCACATATCTATCGCCAATTCCTCTCACTGTAATTAATCCGCCGCTAGATGAAACCCCCGAAACTCTAGCAATTGCAGCAACCGCATTTGGGTCGCCAATTTCTTTCATCTGTTGATTAGAAACATAATCAATCGAAGTAGCAGAGTTAATTTTTAATTTTTGTACGTAATTTTCTTTCTTTTTATTCGCTCTAGAAACAACGACTACTTCCCCTAAGTCTTTCTTCGGTTGAACTAAGGTAAAATCATTCACCAAAACTTCATTATCCTTCAGATCAATTGTCTCTATAAGCGTGTCATATCCTGCAAAAAAAATCACCAACTTTTGAGGGCCAGAAAGAGGGATGTTTAATGAGAAATTCCCATCAAAATCACTCTTTGTTGTAATTTGCTTGTTGTCTTTAACGTAAATTTTTACATCGAACATTACTTCTCCGTTGTCCTCTGTAACCTTCCCTTTTATCGTTCCTTGACCATAAGAAATAGAAGAAGAAAAAAGAAGAAACAGTAAACTTGCTTTAAATACAGTAACCATTAGTTAGTAAACGAATTATTGTTTAACAATTTTTTTTGTTGAAACGTTGTTATTTAATGAAACAGTTAAAAAGTATATCCCTGATGGTAAAGCAGAAATATTAACTGTTTTACTAAAATTAGTCACGTCTTTCACCAATTTAGAAGAAGCAACAGTCTTCCCTGTAATATCTTGTAAAATATAATTATCGGAAGAATTACCTACACTGTTGGATATAAAAAGTGTAAATTCATCACTTGTTGGATTTGGATAAACCGAAAACGTAGAAGCCGACTTTAAATTTTCTTTTAATTCACTCGTGTCTATTGGAGGAGCAATATATGATGAATAGATTAATGAACTATCTTGCGTCTCTAGATCAATCGCGTTTTTCGCAACATATTTTTCACTTCCTCCAGGGGTTGGAGTTCCTAATAGAATGTTTAATTCAAAACTAAAAACACCATCCGTTGTAAATTGTCCAATTAATATCATATTACTCGCCGTAACTCCTGAAGCACCTCCTAAAGCTCCTATCGCACCAGTATTCGTTAAAAAAGCACCTCCTGGCGTTTGATCGAAAATATCTAATTCAGTAGTAAAACCAAGGCTAATAGGCGATATTGGTGTGCCAGGCATTAATCCGTCTTGCGCATCCGTTCCGTTAATAGGTAAACCCATATCTCCACCAGGATTATTGGCTAAAATGTTTTGAGCATTTCCGATAGATCCATCTGTATCTTCTGTTTTTAAAACCCCCATTTTTCCACTGGCTACACCACCAACGCTTAACCAAGAATCAATTAATGTTGTATTTTTTCTTGTGTTTGAGACACTGGTAGTTTGAGGAAAAATAGATCCATAGTTCGGGTCATTATAAAAATTAGTGCTTGAATTAATTTTAAAATCATGATTGGCATTACCATACAAATTAAGAAATCTATAATCCGTTGCCATATCTACAAAAACTCTGTAGGTAATAGATCCTCTATGCAATTCAGAGGCAGCCCCGTTATCAGCAGCATTCGCAGAATCTAATTCGTCAGAAACATAATATTTCTCTACAACAATCCCTTCAAGTCCCTGCGATTTTGCAATCGGGCAAATAATTAACAATCCAACAATTAAAGTAATTTTTTTCATTTTTATTATTTTTTAGATTTTCTTTTTTTGGGGTTCTTTTTATTAAAACTTCTGCTGTCAAAAATTAAACTAGGTAAAAGAATTTCTTTATTAACAGGGTCTCTTGCAACATATTTTTGGGACTCACCTTTTATAGGAGTACCTATTTGAATATTTAATTCAAAGGAAAAATCACCGTCAGTTGTAATTTGCGCAATTAAAACTCTATTATTTGTTAAAGAATCAATCCCAACAGATCCAGGACCCATGCATGCCCATGCACCATTGTCTGTGAAAAAATAACCTCCCTTTTTCGTATTACTAAAAACAGTGACAGCACTATCTATATTAAAAAAGGTTGGTCTAGGAATTTTATCGGATTCTACCAATCCATCTTTAAAAGAGATAGGAATTCCATTAAACGATTTGTTTTGCAAAAATGATTTTTCGTGAACAACCGTTAATAAGGAGTCGTCGTCGTTTTTTAAAACTCCAAAACAATCTTCAGCAGCAGAACCGACAGAAAGCCAAGAATCTAACATAACTGTATTTTTATGTAAATTTCTTTTCGCTATTACATTCGCAATTACGTCTCCTTTGTCTTCATTATTAAAAAAGAGTGTGGATGTTTTAAGAAATAATTTGTGAGTACGGCTTCCATACGCCATTTGAAACCTATAACCCGGAAGCAAATCTGCATATATTCTATAAGTCGTTGATCCTACAGGAAGCTTTCCAGCATAAAAATTAGATGCGGTGTCATCAACTGTAGAAACATAATACCTTTCAACTAGTATGTTTTCCAATCCATTTTGTGCTTTTATAATAAAGGGAGAAAATAATAAAGAAAATAAAATGAATTTACACATAATTTGTAACACCTATTATATTGCTTAATAATCACGTTCTTAACGAATACAATATTAGATAAATAGAATTATTTTGAAATTAATTACGGGTTATGCTTTAATTAATAAACGAGCTGACACTTAATGGTAAAGATTTGTAAAATTAACATACAAGTAACAACAAGATGAAAATCTTATTTAAATGTTAATTTTTATATGACTATTTCTTAATCTACAATGTCTTATTAATTGATTTATAGACTACAAGGGTGTTTAATTTATTGTTAATAAAATAGACCCAGACTTGTTCAAAGATTCTCGTTGCGCTTCATACAAACTTTTTAAATTATTAATCAATCCCAAAACGCCCTAGCGATTTTGAAAACCGTTTCTTATCTTTACCATTCAAGATGTTTAAATGATAGTTTGTATTGCGGAAAAGCCAAGTGTTGCAAAAGATATTGCTGAAGTTCTCGGGGCTAAGCAAAGAATGGATGGGTATTATGAAGGAAATGGCTACCAAGTTACTTGGACGTTTGGTCATTTTTGTACCCTAAAAGAACCGCATGATTATGATATGAAATGGAAATATTGGAAATTAGAAGAGCTTCCTGTAATTCCAGCAAATTTTGGTATTAAACTGATTGATAATGACGGTGTGCGTAAACAGTTTACGTTAATAGAAAGATTACTTCAAAACTGTACTGAAGTAATTAACTGCGGGGATGCTGGGCAAGAAGGAGAACTAATTCAGAGGTGGGTCTTGTTAAAAGCAAAATGTAAGGTTCCAATAAGACGGTTATGGATTTCTTCCTTAACAGAAGAAGCTATTCGAGAAGGGTTTCAAAAATTAAAACCATCATCTGATTATGATAGATTATATTCTGCTGGTAGCGCAAGAGCAATAGGAGACTGGCTTCTAGGCATTAATGCAACACGCCTTTTCACAGTTAAGTTCGGGCGTGGCCAATCCACTTTTTCGATTGGTAGAGTTCAAACACCGACCTTAGCGATGATTGTAAATAGGCAAAAGGAAATTGATGCATTTACGACGGAAGAATATTGGGAACTGAAAACAATCTACCGCGACACTGAATTCTTATGTCAAATTGATCGCTTGCAATCAGAGGAAAAAGCGCAAAAAGGGTTAGAATACTTAAAATTACATGACTTTGAAATAACTTCATTTGAACAAAAGGAAGGGAAAGAAGGGAATCCTCGGTTGTA
>CAMDAO010000096.1 GCA_945888595.1 Chryseobacterium gleum
TTTATACTATTTCGACTCAAAAAAACTTTGAGGAACCCTGTGTCGAACTGCCTTTAAATCTGTATTAATATAAAAACCAATGAAATCCTTCAATCTTAGAGTATACGGTTTATTGATCAATGATAGAAATGAAATTCTAATTTCAGATGAGAGAAGAAATGGACATTCTTTCACCAAATTTCCTGGTGGTGGGTTAGAATTTGGAGAAGGCCTTGTAGACGGACTAAAACGTGAATTTCAAGAAGAATTATCGATTGAAATTGAAGTGGAAGAGCTCTTTTATGTAAACGATTTTCATCAAGTATCTGCGTTTAATGACAACCATCAATTAATTAGCTTTTACTATTTTGTGAAGTATGATTCTTTGTCACATATTGGCCTTACTAAATATGAAATTCCCCTGACTTCAGATGGAGAAAAACAAAGATGGATGCCCATTAGTGAACTTACTGAACATGATTTTACTTTTCCTATTGATAAGATCGTCCTTGAAAAAATCAGGAGTTCATTTTAACATTAAATCCTACTTTGATACGTAAACAATTCAAAGTATCTGCCTTCTTTCGATATCAACTCATCATGAGTTCCTTGTTCCGCAATTTTACCATGTTCAATAACTAAAATTTGATCTGCTTGACGTATTGTGCTCAATCGATGGGCAATCACAAACGTTGTTCTATCTTTGATTAATTCTGATAAACTCCTTTGAATTAATGATTCACTTTCAGTATCTAAATTAGAAGTTGCTTCGTCCAAAATAAAGATACTTGGATTTGCCAAAATCGCTCTTGCAATCGTAATTCTCTGACGCTGTCCACCCGAAAGCTTCACTCCTCTTTCCCCAATAACTGTATCTAAACCTTCGTCAAAACGATCCGTAAATTCATTTACATACGCTGATTTCACTGCAAAATCTAATTCCTCTGTGGTTGAATTTGGTCTTGGGAATAGAATATTTTCACGAATAGTTCCCTGAAACAAGAAATCATCTTGTAAAACCACTCCTAAATGATTTCTATAACTAGAAAGACTTACTTTCGATAAATCTTGTCCGTCAATAGTAATTTTTCCTGAACTTGGATTAAGAAACGTTGCCACTAATCCTGCAATAGTAGATTTTCCAGACCCAGATGAGCCAACCAAGGCTGTTACTGACCCCGCAGGTGCAGAAAAACTAATATTATGCAATACCTCCTTTTGTTCTTCGTAGCTGAATGACACATTTTCAAAAATAATATCCCCTTTTATTTTATCCACTTTAGTTGGTCGCTCCACTTCATCATCCTCAGGATGCATATTCATGATTTCTTGCGTTCTTTCCAAACCTGCAAAAGCTTCTGTAATCTGACTTCCGATATTACTCATTTGAACAATTGGCGCAATCATGAATGCCAATAAAAACATAAACTCTAAAAAATCACCAGACGTTATTTGACCATTAATCATGTAATAGCCGCCTAATCCCATTACTTCTGCAGAAGCGATTCCAATTAAAAAAGTGGAAGAACTAGTAATCATAGAGGTAGCTGTTAAACTCGCTTTCACATTTTGAAACAAATCATCTGCTCCTCTTTCAAAAATTCTATTTTCTTGCTTCTCAGCATTAAATCCTTTAATAACTCTCACGCCATTTAATGATTCCGTCAAACGACCCGTTACGTCCGCATTTATTTTTCCTCTATTTTTAAAAATAGGGCGAATTTTTCCAAAAGCTTTCATGGCAACAAATGCAAAAACACCGATTGGTAATAAAGTGGATAAGGTCATCATTGGATTAATCTTAATCAATAAAACCAAGGCAATAACGGACGTCAAAGTACCTCCAATCAATTGAACAAGTCCAGTCCCAATTAAATTTCGAACCCCTTCAACATCCGACATTATTCTCGAAACCAATGCCCCACTTTTATTATTATCAAAATAACTAACTGGCAGAGAAAGAATTTTCTTTTGAACTTGTACTCGTAATTGAGAGATTAAATTTTGTGCTTCTACACTCAGGATTATCGTTAAAAAATAAGAAGTAATTGCCTGAATACCAATCGCCAAAACGACTTTCACAATCAATTCAATTAAATTTTGAAAATCTCTATTGGGAACAATCTGATCCAATAACTCCTTTGTGGCTAACGCAGGATACAAACCTGCCAATCTACTTATAACGATTAAAATTAGTCCGAATGAGATTAACTTTCTTCTCGGCCAAATAATAGATTTAAAAACAGAATTTAACGTGACCGTTTTTGTTTTTGCTGAATCTACAGTTTCTTTCTTCATGCACTCATTTCAGCTAAATTCATTCCAAAAAAGGACTTCTGCCATTAAGACATACTTTTATTCTTCTTCTTGCGAATTATTTTCTTCTTCCTCTTTTTCTTCGATCACTATCGTGGTTGGAAAAGCCATGAACAATTCAGCTGCTTTTTTCATTCGATCAGTTAATTGATCATTGATCATCATATACTGACATCTTTTAATACTTTCTGTCAATCTTAAAATATCCGTTTGTGAACCTGCTTTTAAAATTGCTTCCGCATCATCTAAAATAAGCATTTTCACTTTTGCCAAATTCAATCCATTGTGAATATACATTTCGTATAATCTTTTTGCTGTGCCAATCACAATATCAGCACCAACGTAAAGAGCAATTCTTTGTTGAACTTTATGTCCTTTATCATGTGCAATAACCGTCAATAAATCCATTCTTCTTCCCAATTTTAAAAATTGAGCTTCCATTTCAAGTGTTTTTTCTTTGTCAGTAACGATAATAATAGCTCTAGGAGCATCGTCTTCCGATTGTTTTTCTAGGCGCTGTAAAACCCCTGACACAATCGCCGTAGATTTCCCACAACCTTTTGGACCTATGGCAATAAAATCTTTTCCTTCTTTTATGCGAGAGATTGTTTTTTGCTGAAATTCAGTTTGATTCTCAAAACCAGCATCTATCATTGCCGTTTGAAGAATTTCATTGTATTTTTTGAGAGACATGGTATCTATTTTTTGAGTATAAAACTCTAGTTCTTTAGACTCGATTTTGTTACTATTTAGCACAAAGGTACGACTTTCTGCTGCATCCCTTTATTTGTCTTCTAATTTGTCATTTGAATGATGGCGATCGTTATCTCGTATCGCTTTCTTTTCCATATTATTTTTCAACGCACTTTCCAGATCAACTCCTGTTTGATTCGCTAAACAGAGCAACACAAAAAGCACATCGGCCATTTCCTCACCGAGGTCCTTGTTTTTATCACTTTCCTTCTCACTTTGTTCTCCATAACGGCGGGCCATTATTCGAGCAACTTCACCCACTTCTTCCATTAAAAGAGCCATGTTTGTCATTTCGTTAAAATAACGAACTCCATATTTTTTTATCCAATTATCTACTGCAACTTGCGCTTCCTTTATTTCCATATAAAAAAATTATTCTCTATTTTTTGAATCGATTGAAATCGTAACTGGGCCATCATTGATCAATGACACTTTCATATCAGCACCAAAAACTCCTGTTTCGACTTTTAACTGAGTTTGAATTTTTAACTGCTCAGTAAAATAGGCATAAAGCGGAATGGCAATTTCTGGCCGCGCCGCTTGAATATAGCTGGGTCTATTTCCTTTTTTAGTACATGCGAAAAGAGTAAATTGAGAAATCAATAAAATAGAGCCCTTCACATCTTGAATAGAAAGATTCATTTTTCCCTCTTGATCTGTGAAAACTCTTAATCCATTAATTTTTTGAATGAGCCAATCAGCGTCACTTTTTTCATCTTCATTTTCGATTCCAACTAAAATTAAAAATCCATGATCAATCTGACCTTTCACTTCATTATCAATTTTCACTGAATCCTCCGTAACTCTTTGTAAAACAATTCTCACGAATGCTCTATTTTTTTACGGTGAATTTCATTTTCATCTTCCGTCATCAATTGATAATAGGTTGTATATCGACTTTCAGAAATTTCACCTGTTTCCAAAGCAGCCTTCACCGCACATTTTGGCTCATTCAAGTGCTGGCAATTATTGTATTTGCATTCATTCAAGAAATGACGCATCTCTGGAAAATAATGAGAAATAACTTCTTTTTCCAAATTAACGACTCCAAAAGCTCTTATTCCAGGAGTATCAACAATATAACCACCAGAAGCTAATTTAAACATCTCAGCAAACGTTGTTGTATGCTTTCCTTGTTGATTTGCCTGCGATATTTCACCTATTCGCAAATCGAGAGAAGCATCTAAAGCATTCACCAAAGTACTTTTACCAACACCACTGTGACCCGAAATCATCACCTGATTGCCCTTAATTTCTTCCTTTAAAAAATCAATATTATCCTTTTTATCCGCAGAAATTTTGTAGCATTTATATCCCACTTTTTCATACATATAGCACAAAGAATCAATGTATTCAAGCTCATACGGAGTATACGTGTCAATTTTATTAAAAAGAAGAGTCGTAGGAATTCTAAATGATTCAGCCGAAACAAGAAAGCGATCGATAAATGCCAAATGAGTGACAGGTGCCGCGGTGGTTACAAGTAAATACGCTCGATCAACATTGGCCGCTAAAATCTGCATTTGTTTACTCAAATTGGTAGATTTTCGGACAATATAATTTCGTCTTTCATCATAATCCAAAATAATGCGATTCCCTTCTTCATCCATCGCATCAGAAACAGTCACTTGATCACCGACCGCAATTGGATTGGTTGTTCGTAAATTACTCATCCTCATTTTACCACGAATACGACAATTTACAATCGAACAATCCTCTAATTCCACGATGTACCATTTCCCTGTAGACTTTAATACTTTCCCTTTCAACGCCATAGATTGTAAAGATAATTATTTTGGACATTAGATAGTAGATTTTTAAAAATTAGACCGACAATCTTTTACATTGAAAAAAATAAAACGAATAATTACTTGTCGATGCTCTAATGTCTAAAAATCTAATCTCTTTTTAGTATCTTCGCAATTCAAATTCACAGATATGTCAATTGAGGTAACAAATCTTTCAAAATTTTACGGTGAACAAGCAGCGGTTCGCGATATATCTTTTTCGGTTGCAAAAGGAGAAATAGTTGGTTTTCTGGGACCAAACGGAGCAGGAAAGTCTACTACAATGAAGATAATTACAGGATTTATTCCATCTTCTTCAGGGGAGGTGAAAGTTTGTGGGTTACCTGTAGATGTGGATTCATTAGATACGCGCCAAATTATTGGTTATTTGCCCGAACATAATCCTTTGTATCTAGATATGTATGTGAAAGAATATTTAGAATTTGTAGCTAAAATTTACAAAATGTCACATGTGCGCGATCGAGTTTCTGATATGGTAAAATCGGTTGGACTTGAAGTGGAGCAAAACAAAAAAATTGGAGCTTTGTCGAAAGGATACAGACAACGAGTAGGATTAGCTCAAGCGATTATTCATGATCCAAAGGTGTTGATATTGGACGAACCAACTTCTGGACTTGATCCCAATCAATTAGCTGAAATACGAGAACTAATCAAAAATATTGGAAAAGAAAAAACAGTGATGCTTTCCACACATATTATGCAAGAAGTTGAAGCTATTTGTGATCGCGTGATCATTATCAAAGAAGGTCAAATAGTAGCCAATGACAAAGCCTCCATATTGCAAATAAGAACGAACAGTCATACAGTATATGCTGAATTTGAAGGAGAAGTTTCTAAGTCTATTTTAACAAAAATAAAGCAAGTTAAAAAAGTTGAAAAAATAGATGCCGGATGGTTAATTGAAGGAAATGGCGAAGAAGACTTGCGGAAAATTATTGCTCAATTCGCTCAACAAAACAATATCCTAGTGTTAACGCTAAGAGTCGAAGAGAAAACGTTAGAAGAAGTTTTTAAAGAATTAACAAAGTAAAATCTGGGAGTTTACCAGTTATATCAATACGTAAAAGCGCAACCTTTTCTTTTCCCTAATTTAAAAGTAACCATAAGTCCAGAAAAGACATACCAGTCTTTTGATGAAGCGGTTCCACGTTTTCCATGTAAGGAACGATCTAGACTTCTATTTGATAAAGCAGCAGAAAGTGTTCCATTTTCAGTTGCTAAAATCTCATGGTCCACATACGTATTAGAATGCACATCATCTATATAATCGGTAAACGTTTTACGAAGTCCTAATTCAAAATTAATAGCTGCCCATTTTCCAACTGATAATTTTGCTCCAAAACCAATAGGAACGCACAACTGCGTCAAACTATAGGTACCACGCTTTGACAAGGTTGAACCTTGACCTTCCGTTCCTAAAGGTTGTAATTCAATATTTTCACCGTCGAACCTTGTCATTGGATTCATTCTAAAAACTCCTATTTCAGCTAAAAGATAAGCCGTACCTTTGTACCTATTGTGACCGATTTCAAAAGGGAAATAATTAAATTCAATTCCAGCTGCTGCCTCAAAAATTGAAGAGGAAAAATTTAGATTTCTATTCTTATATAATTCACTACTTGATTGTGCATCATCTCCTGTTACGTTTCCATAAATGAAATTACCCCTAAGACTTAAACGAGGGTTTACATTAAATCGATAAATTAACCCGCCAGCAAGCTTTGTGTTTTCAACCTGATTAAATCTATTTAAATCTCCTATATAATAAGTCCCGCCAAGTAAAAAACCTAATTCGGATCTAGACCTTATAGTAGCATGCTGACTTTCTGCCTTAAAGCAAAAAATAAGCAAGAAGATAAAAAAACAAAAGTACTTTGTCATTCGACAGTGATACATTTTAATGAATACCGAGTATAAACGCTAAAATTAAGAATAAATTGCTTTATCATACTGACAAAGAAAAAATCTACCGTTTAATATCAAAAACCGTTGATTAAAATCTAAAATTGACTAGTCTTAAATAGACGTTACAGGTTTTTAGGACTAGTCAATTTTCTATTATAGCCTTGAAAAAGACACTCATTTGGATTAATTATCTTAATGCTGTTCTTAAAGCATAACCAATTATTACACAGCTTAAAATGAAGGACAACTAATCACCTTGAATGTCTGAAGATTTATTTTCATATTTTTTGGATATTTGACCGTGTATGCTATTTCAACTAACTGCACTTGACCGGGTTGAATAACATATTCCCAAACTGTTTCGCCTGTTAATTCATCTTTAGCTGCTTTAGAAATATTATCAACTGTGACCATAATCTCATTATTGGTTGAGATTGGAATTTGGTCAAAAATATTGATTTTAACCGGCACTGCTCTGTTGTTTCGAACGGAAATTTCATACACATAAGAATCTTTTTTTGAATTTCCTGTTACGCGTTTTATACTCATTTCTTTTTTCAACTTTCGATAAACAACAACTTTGCTGTCACGTCCAAAAGACAATGAAAGTGTATCATCCACATTTCTTGTGTCTATTTCAGAAACACCAACATACGCGCCACCAAAATACACGTTTGTTGGGCCAGGAATTAATTCTAAATCTTGCCAACCAACAATGTGCGCCATTAAAAATGAACTGTTATCTAATTTAGGCACTGTAATGTGAGAAAATGTTGCATCTAAATTCATTTCCTTTATTTCCACAGTGTATGGTTTTGCATCGGTTGGACAACTAAATTTATTGGGAACAATAAATTCTGTGGTTAATTGTGAAATTTCAATTTGACGCATTTGCACACTGTTTTTCGCAACCTCTTTTTTTTCAACCACCGCACTTTTGGACTTTCCAATCTTAATGGTTTGCTCATTATCGCTTTCCTCTAATCGGATATAATTATCGTACACACGCTGATTCGCAATATCTAAATTATCGTTTGCATTTTTTTGAAAATCTTGTTGCACGACTTGAGGTGTATAATACGATTTTCTATTATCCATTTCGGCATCACCGAATCCCGATAAATGCCATGGAATTAATTCTGGATGCGTTGCACTTAAGCGAGGATCTCCCGTTGAAAGCACTAAGTCTAAATTCTTCCAATCATTACCAGTATTGTTATACACTTTGGCTTTATATTTCAAATTAATCTTTTGATTTAAATCATTAGCTGCTAAATCATACGTTGCAGCCCAGCCGCAATCAGAAACTAAATATTTTAAAGAACTGTTAATTGTAGATTCAACATCGGCATCAATTAATACGATTACTTGATTACTTCTTAGGTTTTCATCATAATTCAACTCAACCAATTGATTCAGAATGTTATCAATCTTCGATTTATACTTGTCTTGTTCTTTTTTTATTTTCGTAAGTTTTTGATTGATTTCAAATGTTCTATTTCTAAAAAAATCAGCAACCTCCTTTATTTGCGCAACAGTAATATTTTGATTATCCCCTTTCAAGTCTTTATTGGTATTAAGAACTAAAAGTTCAGATTGATACGAACTTTTTATATCATCATTCATTTGAATTAGTTCTGTCAGAATATCGAGTGAATCTTGTAAAATAGAAATCCGAGGATTAAATTGCTCAGCAGCTAAAAAGTCCATTTCAGTCGACACAGAAACTAATCTAAAATTTCCATCGCCATAAAATTGAATAGATTGCGGGTCAGCATATGTTGAAATTCCTGAAAAAACTATCTTATTTCTTCCTTTGGCTAGCTTTAAAAGTTGCTCATGCTGCATTTCTCCAGCCGTGAGAAATAACTTTACTTTTTTTATATCCGATTTAATAATTTGCTCGTGAACAATTTGCCCAAATACGGAAAAAGGCATTAATACTAGAAACAATTTCCATTTTTTCATACGTTGATTTTTTTTCTATTCGTTTTTATATACTTTATTCGTCAAGCAATTTTAGATTCGCACTATATTGTACATGTGAAATATAACACAATATATGATACAAGTATAGTTAAAAAAAGTTCAATGTGATAAAAACGAATAATCTATATATTAACAATTACTTAATAATATAACAAATTGTTGTATATTTACATTTCAAAATCTTTTCATGATGAAAACAAACCAACTAATTGCCATTGCCGAAGAATTTAGCACTCCTACCTACGTTTATGACGCGTCAACCATCCAACGTCAAT
>CAMDAO010000097.1 GCA_945888595.1 Chryseobacterium gleum
CATTTTCGCGTGCTTTTTGATCTAATTCTAAAATATGTTCGGCAACTATATTAAAATTTATTTGGATGGTGCTATCTTGACTATACTTTCCTTTATCATCAAAATTCAGAAAGTAATGAGCCGACCCAATTGTATCTAGTCCAATGTATTCCTTACCGTCTTTTAGTAAAGGCATCATAAAATCAACACTTAGTCCATTTTGATGCGTTTCATGTGGTTTCAATTCACCTCCATTTTTATGGGACGTTTCCATAATATAAAACCTATGGTTTGGAGAAACAGAGCGCAATTCCGTATAGCTATCTATCAAGATTTTTTTTACAGATGAATGAACAAAACCTCTTCCCAGTAAATAGCTTTGGTCATCAAAATACTGAAAATTTAAACCAGAATAAGGTACCAATTTCCCATTCAGTAAAGTACCTTTAGAAACCAATCCTTTCGACACACTTGGAGTGCCATCATCTGGATTATTTTCAATAAATTGTTGAATTTGAGCACTTTCAGAAGTTAAACTTTTACCAGGATTCAGTACCCTTGAAGAACGCGGACTTTCCTTCGTTTGAGAACAACTTAGAAAAATAAACATACACACAAAAAAATAGATCAAAATTGGCTTCATTTTTTTTTAGTTTAAGCTGTGTCTCCAAAGTTTATGCCATCTTTACAATGTATAACGGATAAAATTTATTAAATCTTCACACTGAAAATTCTAATATCATCAACATCTTCTCCATCACCTTTTCATTGTTTAAAATTTTCCACTAATAGATCAACAATTATTTTAATTTCAAACCAAAAGAGAAAAATATCTATTTCTGCTTCTGAGCCAATTCCCATTCCTGTTTTAGCATCGAAAAGCAATACAGATCTATATACTCATTGTGAATGAATTCAGCTTGTCGAATAATTCCTTCATTTTTAAAGTTTAACTTTAACGGAATTGCTTGACTATTACTATTCTTTGTAGCACATTTTATCTCAACTCTATTTAGAAAAAGCACAGAAAAACAATAACTCAAAATTTGCTCGCAAGAGCGGAAAGCAATTCCTTTGCCGATAAAATCTTGTCCTAACCAGTAACCGACAGATCCAATTTTATTAATGGAATCGATGTTATAAACACCTATTCTACCAGCCACTTTTCCTTCATGAATAATAACAAAAGAAACATCGCTATTGTCGATAAACCGGACTTGATGACCTATAATATACTCCCTAAAATGTTCAATTGTTTGAATTTTTATGACCCAAGGAAGCCATTCTCGCAAATGTACTCTATTTGCGTTAATAAGTTCAAAGATACACTCAGCATGGCTGTCATCTAATAATTCCAAGGAAAGAGTAGTATCAATTGTGAGGGTCATATTAAAAAAATTTACCTGAACTCTATTGTTGAACGCACTTAAAATCTACCTACTCTTTGTAGGAGGCTCTTTCAATTTCGGCCATTACATTTGTCAACTCCTTGAACTCTTCAAAATCATCTTGTAAAAACACCATCGATCGGGTGCAATTATTTGTCCAAATAACTTTTCCATCAGTGGCGTGCCTTTGAACACTTGAAAAACCTAGATAATCTCGCGTTGTTCCGTAAATTAAAAATACATCATTCACCACCATCGCTAAACTGCAAGAAGCGCCATTCATGCCGGTAATAATACGAATTGTATCAGAACTCATTTTACCTTTATATGTTTCTTCCACTACCGCATTGTATATTTTTACGTAAAATTTCCAGTATTTTGAAAAAACATTTTTAGGATCTCCTTCAATAACTACATTGATAGTATCCAAGCGATCTGAATAGCTTATAGAAAGAACTCGAACTTTTAAAATCACATTTGCAGCATGCACATTTTCTTCAATTGTACCACCAGGATTACAATTACAAGCAAAGGTCTTTTGATAAAAAAAAGACAAAAAACAAATAAGTATGACCTTAATTTTATTCATTTATTATATTTCGTAGTTCAAATATAAGTCAAAAAGTCTGCTTTTACTCATAATATATAGTTTTTTAAGCATTATTATCAATCCCTCATGAGGCGCAAATATAATTTTGAACTGAAGATTCTCACTATTTAGGATAGCATGGCTAAGCTAAATAGTTATTTAAGTGATAAATTGATTAATTGCACATCAATTATACATTGAATGGAAGCAAAATGGGAAGCTGTATCAGTTGGAACGAAGTATATTTGAAAAGTAAACCTGTTCTCTTTTTTAAAAAAAATACCATTATATTAGTTTTTAAACCTTTATTTATCTATTTTTGATTAATATAATGGTTTTTATGATGGATAAAGTCACAATAAAAGAAGTGAAAATTAAAATTGGAACTCTTTGCAAAAACAAAAGAAAGGAATATAAGCTAACAAGAGAGCAGTTGGCAGAAGAATTAAGTTTGTCACGCACAACGATACAAAATATTGAAAATGGTAAAAACGCGACATTAGATAACCTGCTCAAAATAGCGAATCATTTTAATCTTTTAGAAGTGATGTACCAAGCTATTGTGCAATTGGATACTGCTAATGATAACCTCTCATTATACTAATTATGGCAAAAGATAAATTGATTGAAATAATCGTTTTCGGTATCGAAATAGGTAAATTAGGGTATGATGTAGATCAACGAAAATGTATCTTTCAATACAATCCAGATTTTTTAGATTCGGGAAAATATTCAAGACTACTTCCTTATGTATTTCGTCGTATAAAACCTGTGCAAGTTTTTACAGAATTTGAAGGAGAAACATTCAAAGGACTTCCGCCGATGATTGCCGACTCACTTCCTGATATGTTTGGTAATGTCATTTTTCAAGAATGGTTTACAACGATAAATAAATCATTTAAAATAACTCCGTTAGAGCAATTAACCTATGTTGCTGACCGCGGCATGGGTGCATTAGAATACCGCCCAACAATACTCTTGCCGGAAACTGCAAAAATAGAACTAAAGGAAATTTTAGAAATTTTGGAGAAGGTGTTAAAACTAAAAGATGAAACTACTTCCGACGACTTAAGTGATTTAGCTTTGCTCAATATTTTTAAAATCGGTACTTCTGCAGGAGGTGCTAGACCAAAAATAGTAGTTTCCGAACATAAACAAACGGGAGCAATAATAGCTGGCGATAGACAATACTCAAATGAATACAATCATTATTTGATAAAATTGCACTTGAAAGATGATTCAAAATACCATCAAGAAAAAGTAGAGTATGCATATTACCTCTTAGCTACTCAAGTTGGAATCAAAATGATGTCTTCGAAACTAATTGATGATAATCATTTTGCAACCCTTCGATATGACAGGCAAAATGGTGAAAAACAACACGTTTTAACGGCTTGTGGTTTAACGGGATGGGATTTCAAAAAACCAGAAGACTCTTCTTATGAAAATCTTTTTAAACTGGCGCTTTCATTAGATGTTCCGCACAAAGATTTAGAGCAACTTTTCAGAAGAATGATTTTCAATATCGTTTTTAGAAATATTGATGATCATTTAAAGAATCACAGTTTTATCTACAATAAAGAAAAAAATTCGTGGAATTTAAGTCCAGCCTATGATATCACATATGCATTAAATCCTTTAATTAACTACACAACTATTTCAAGAGCTTTATCAGTCAACAACAAAAGGCAAGATATCAATCGTATAGATGTGCTAACAATTGCCGAAGAATATGCAATTAAAAATCCGAAAGGAATCATTGAAGAAATAGAACAACTCACTGAAAAATGGAGTGAAATCGCTCAAGAATTAAATATACCTACAAAAATTAGTTCTAGCATTCAGAATGATTTTGTGTTTTTTTAGGTTGGCGGAATAAAGTTGATTTTATTTTTTTTGCCATTCTGGCAGTTCATTTTCTTTGCCTACTTCTTTGTTTAATCGAAAAGCATTTGAAATGGATTCTTGTGTTGATACTAAAAAATGGGGTTTTCAGAATTAAACATCGAAATCATTAAATCAAATAATTTTGAATTTAATGATTTAATACAATAACTTGAGTAATCCTCTAATCACATAATTCCTGGCAATTCAGGATAAGGAATAAACGACTCTACAAAAATTATAAAAGGGTCTTTTGTAAATAATGCTATTACAATTGTCAGAACAGCAACTAACAAGGCAACGCCTACATTGTTTTTTGAGATTTCATCAAACTCGTCCAATTGTTTCGTTAACAAAGCAAACGTTTTGTATGAAATATAAACAATCCCTGCGCCAAAGGTATATCCCAACAAGATAAATATGACCAAATATTTGCTGACGGAAAGAACTAAATCAAACAGTGAAGTATAATTCGTGGATAATAATTTAATAGTGGAAGACAAAGGTTCCATAATTCCAAAAACGATGTAGGCAACCGAGAAGATTGTTCCGCTCAAGAAAATCATGAAAGATAAATTTTTATAGGGATTTAACTCTCCTGTCTTTTTAAAATAATATTTTGTTAAGACCATTTTTGTGAGGTAAACTGTCATTAATCCAATGATTAATGAGATAATTAGTTCAATCAATGCAATGTTAATTTCTCCTTTCATATTCTATTTTATTAATTATTTCCTAATGCAACTTCCCAATAACGCATATTTCCAACTTCTGGATTCAAATTCCCTGGTGTAAAGCCAGTATTAGTTGTTTCCCAACCATAATATTTTAGACTATTATAGGTGATGTAATCTCCACTGTAATTCCCTGAAATACCTAATATTGAATGACCGTATTCTTCAGAAACCAATACTACAACTTTAAATCCTAACTTAGATAAAATATGGTATAAAAATAAACTTCGTGTATCACAATCTCCTTTAAAATTTCCCATGAATTCAACGGGCGCTTGAAGACCAAATTTAGTTTGATCTAAACAGGGTCCACCACTTTGATGATATTCTCTCACATACCCGCCTTCTTTGTCAGCTTCTTTGTGCGTCAATTCGTGCACTAAACAATAGGGTATATTCTGCACCGAGGTCACTACCATATCCGCAAATTGTTTTATGGAAAGGTTTTTATTTTTACCGATTTTCGCATATTCAGCAACAACGGAGTTTAAATAATCTTTATTTTGATTAATCAAATTGGCGTATACTTTTCCAAAATAGGAACGACTATCTGGCGCATCAATTTCTAACTGATCTCGCTGAATACGAGCAATATTACATTGATCTTTTCGCACAGAAATTTTTGCTTGGTAGGCGCTTCTATAATTATCTTTCCAAATTAAATTATGGTTTAAATAATTGATTGCTACTGTATCTTGATTTTCTGTTTTTACCGTATCTGTAGATTCTTCAGGCTGATAATCCCACGTATCGGTGTCATCATAAGGAATATCCGTAGTATCATCTTTAGAACTTGAGTGGTGCTTATAAAACGAGTATATTTTAACTATAAAATACAACATAGCCAGTGTAATTAATAGCCGTCCTATCCATTTTAAAAGAGTGTTAATTCTAGCATATAGCAGAAAACCTACACCCACCAAAAGTAAAATTCCATTGGATAAATGGAAGCCCATTTTGAAAATTGAAAAGAGTGCCAGGAAAGTAAAAATAGACCCTAAGAAATTGATAATCGGCGAGTTGTTTCCAAGTACACTAGTACCAACAGCAGTTTCAGCTTTAATAATTCTAAATAAATGATGAAAGAAATAGAGAATGGGAAATAAGATCGTAATAAAAGAGAGGCCAAACAACGATTTTAAAAATAAGAAAATCAGAAACGCAAATAGTAAATACTTCAAAATCGATAAAAAACCAGATTTAAAAGGCGCGTTAATTGCACCAACAATACTTGGTTTTTGGGTATTAATTGAGTTCACTTGCTCTTCATCAATTAAATTAGTCCCATTTTGAGTCAAATCCTTTTGTGTCAAATCAATTTTTGGCACTATAGGATCCACAGTGATTTTCTTTACTATATAATAAACAGTAGCCGTATATTCTGTATAATTTACACCTTCAATTGTAATTTCATTGCCAGGTTTAATATCTGTAAATAAAAAATCATGGATAGTTTGTTGAATGAAATCAGTTTCATTTATAAAAACGCGCACATCTTTTGTGGGGGATGATGAATAGTGATAGAGCCCTGTTTTTAATTCATCGAGATTAAAGGGAGCTGTTACTACTGAATTTCTGACATCAATGGTATGAAATTGAATAGAATGGAAGTGGAAATTACCAGACGCATGCAAAGATTTTGGCAATAAAAAACCAGAAGCTTCACCTTTCATATATAGTAATTTTTCACCCAAATCAGTTAGTTTTTTATATTTTGAACACTCTTTATTTGTGAAATCTCGACTTCTACCCTTCGATTCATTAACCTTCCCTCTAGTATTTCATTCGAAGCTTTTGGTTCAGTTTCTCCTTTGCCGACAGCATTTAGCCTTTCCCTTTGCACGCCTTGTTGCACTAAATGATTAACAACAGATTGCGCTCTTTTTTGAGAAAGAATCATATTTTTAGAATCTGAACCTACATTATCTGTATGCCCAAAAACCGTAGCTCTTAATTCATTTTTTTGAAGTAAATAAAGAGCTAATTTATTTAAATCTTGTTGAGATGAAGGAAGTAATTTATCGCTATTTGTAAAGAATTGGACATTTGGTAATGATATCGTAGTTACTTCTTTAATTGTTTTAGTATCAATCAATAAAGAAGTATCCTTGTCAATGATTCTATTGTCTTTTATAAGTTTTTCATCATCCGGCACTTCTGTTTTCACCCTTTCCTCATGTGTATTTGAATTACATGTTCGCAATAAAAAGGCTAACAGTAAAAATAATAAGAAAAAAAGTAAAAATCCGAAACACCCATTTTTTAAGAATGAAAAACATCCCGTATTTACAACTGGGCTGCCCGTTGGCACTGAGGGTGATAAAACTTCCAAAGAACTTTGACCAACAGCGTCAGCACCTATTGATGAAAGTGGCACAGGAATGATTTTACTTTTAATTTCCGTATCCACCACTTTAGGTATCTCAGCATATACAACACCGGTAATCGTTCCATGCATAACACCTTGAATAAGATGTTCATTGGTTATTTTAAGATTTGTAATTAAAACATTTTCCAGATTTAGCTTTTTAGTCATTTCTAGTGGACTATCTAAATCTTGAAGAGGAAACAATTCCACACCAGACACATATACATCTTTAAGAAATAATGAGTCGTCACTTAAAACGGGAACAGCATCAATAAAATCGACATTTTCCGCCATCTTTCTGCCTACAAGAGTAATGTTTTTAAATTCAAAAGATTGATGCATTTCGCGTTTAAACTGGAAATTTTCTAACTTCTTCGTGGAGAAACTAGACGTAAAATTACCCGTAATTAAATGTTTGTGTATGTTCTCTGAATTAGACATTTGTTTCTGCAGCTGTATCAAAATGATTCATTAATTCAACATTTTCAATCTTTTTATAAATCCACTCTTTTTTCTTTCTATTGAATGGTTCATCTGTGTATATTTCTATTTTCTTAACCACATACTTGTGTTCTTTTAATAAGTAATCTGAACACTCCTTTTCTGTACTTTTATAATTATTTTGAATTATTAATTTCGTTTCTTCTCTATATAAGGTAGCATATTTATTATTCTTCCTAACGAGTACCCCAATATAAAAAGGTATAATTAAATTAAAACCAATAAAAAACACATAAAAGAAAAGTAAAGAATCTGGATTTTTAAAAATCAGAGAAAACCTATAAAAGGGGAAATCCGATACTTCTAAACTTTTTGAATATTTTTTTAGTATTTGCTTAACTTCAATTTTATTTTGTTGTTTCTTTAAATTTATTTGATTCTCCTTTGTTGAAATAATTGCAGATACTTGGGAAATTTTGAAATCCAATAATTTTTTATCCATTACCGTTTCTGCTTGTAATTTTTTTTGCTCTAAGAGTAATCGATCATTTTTCAATGTATTTATTTCATTTTCAAAGCGAATTAATTTTTGATTCACTAGTCGCTCACTTGTTCTCTCGCATTTCATTAGTAAATCTGTTTTTAATAGATCTACTTCCGGTGAAAAATCTGAATGATGGAAAATAGCAACGAATGGGATTGCGATTATCAATACGAAAGCAGAAAAAATTAATATTCGGATACTATTTCCAAGATTAAGAAAAAGTTTTTTCAAGCTTATTTCGTCCTCATACAGTGGAACATTGATGCTAATTAGTGTGAATCTTACTACTGAAAAGCAGATAAATCCTGTAAAAAGAGAAAGGAAAACAGGAATAATATAGGTGCTCGTTAATAAGTAAAAAAAATAATAAAAAGAAATGAAAGCAATACAAATTAAAAACACGAAAAACCCCGCTACCCTATTGTACAGCGTGATTTCAGTTGATTCACATTTTTCTAGAATAGATTGCTCTAAACCTAGTATTTTTGCTCCAAACATTTCTATGATTCAGTGTAAAAGTTTTCTGGATTTTGATCAATTTCG
Organism: Chryseobacterium gleum; assembly: GCA_945888595.1. Taxonomy (GTDB): domain Bacteria; phylum Bacteroidota; class Bacteroidia; order Flavobacteriales_D; family Crocinitomicaceae; genus CAIUKX01. Next base: position 8,471 of record CAMDAO010000097.1, read on the forward strand.
CCTTTCTTCTTTTCATGCCAGTTATCAATGACTTTCGAAGTAAGATCAGCCTGTTTGTCTAATTGTTTCTTTTTCGCTTCTATTTCCTTTTCAACTTCCAAAAAGTCGACTTTTTTAGCTGAAATAGCACCATCTTTACCATGCACTAAATCATTTGAAATAATAATTCCATTTTGTGCTTTAAATCTTTTTTTATTATTCTCCACTAAATAATCATATACTCCATCTTGAACCATCATTTTAAAAAATATTGGCCCCATTTCAATCGACAACAGCACCAGAAAGATTATCCACGGGATCCATCCACCTACATCATGTGAAATTTTAATTCGCTCCATTACTCCGTCTAACTTACTAGCCGAATCTTTATTCGAAATATA
>CAMDAO010000098.1 GCA_945888595.1 Chryseobacterium gleum
AAAATTAGTCAAAAGATAATTGGAATAAAATGGAAATGATACAATAAAAAAAAACACAGAATTACTTTTTTATCCATATAGGATTTCAATAGTAATTTAATACCAGCACCTCAAAATAATTTTAACCCAGTTAATCTGTAAAAATTTCCAAAAGGAAATCTTCACAATGTAAAAGGTTTCGGGCTTGGATTGTTTTATGTGAAGATGATTATTGAGGAGCATGGAGGAACCATAAAAGTAAAAAGTGAACCTAATAAAGGAACAAATTTTACTATTTGGTTGCCTGAAACGCACTCTTTTTGACAAATAATTAATCTAAAAAAAATGTAGATCATTATTTTTTTATTTCAAAATTTAAATAATTTTGCTCAATCTTGGATCCGGTGTACTCTGGAATCCAGCCAGACATGTCAATAAAAATTCGAATTGCTTTTACAAAAGGATTGCTTTCTCCTGCATCAAACCAATGTTTTGATCCTGCTGGCACAGAAATTAAATCTCCCTTTTCACACAATAAATTAAAAACAGGATTACCTTCTAAATTGAACCAAAAAATGCCTTTCCCATCCACAAAAAATCGAATTTCATCTTCTGAATGTATATGCTCTGCTAAAAATTTTGCGCGAATAGCTTCATAATTTTCTGTTAAAGAGTTAATTGAAATCACATCAGCTGTTTCATACCCGCCTTCTTTCATAAATGGTGTTAAATCTTTTTGAAATGCACCTAAAATTTCTTCAGTCGTTGCTGAATCATCAAAGTACTGATGGCATTCCCATTGATCAAAAAACACATTCCTATCATTTAAGAATTTTCTAATTTCAACTGGGTTGGTAATAGTTGTATTTAATTCTGGAATTGAAAGTATCGCCATCTTGATTTTTTTTCAAAATTAAACAATTATTTTCGTTCTATCTCAGAAAAAATCCAGTCTAATGCCTTATCAGTAGAAGGGAAAATCTTTGTTGGCATGTCCGGCTTATTAAATTTAAGATAAAAATTAGCAATTATTTTTTGAGCAACATTATTAATAACTACTGCATCTAAAAAGGTATAATTATTACCAGAAGTTTCTGCTGCCCAAATTCTTATTTCTGGATCCATTTCTGCAAATGACTCAAATTCATAGAGATTATAAAATCTACCTGAACCATTTCTTCTCAAAAATTCGTGGCCTTTAAGAGCGTGTTCCATAGTTATTCTTTGCCCCTCTTTAATAATAGCATGAAAAATTCTATTTTCATATAATCTAAAAAGAACAGGACCAATGTCGAGTTCGTCGACAAGAGTATAATTTAAATACCGTTTTTCTTTAAGCGTTCCCAAAAAAATAGAAATTGTAATTAATGCCTATAAAAGTATATATTAATTCGATAAATAACAAATTATACTAGATGAAAAATTTTCAATTTGCTGCTGATAACTGATGAAGAAGTACTATTTTAAATTATTTAATCACATTAAAAGGGTCGGACTATGCACAAATTATTATCTTTAAACCTTTCCTTATATAAAAGAATAAAATAATTATTAAAATATGCAAAGATATCAAAGCTACGCACTAGGTAAATGGTTTGATGGTGAAGGAGTTGAAACAAATCTATTCAACGCAATAACTGGAGAAAAAATTGGTGAAACTTCAAGCGTTGGATTAGATTATGAGGCTATGTTAGAATACGGTCGTAAAACAGGTGGCTATGTTCTGAGAAAAATGACGTTTCAAGAAAGAGGGAGAATGTTAAAAGCCTTGGCCCTATTCTTAATGGAAAAGAAAAATAGTTATTATGCTGTTAGTTCATTAACTGGTGCTACAAAGGTGGATTCATGGATTGATATCGAAGGTGGAATTGGGAATTTATTCGCAAATGCGTCATTGCGTAGACAATTTCCTGATCTTCCTTATTACGTGGAAGGTACGGCTTTACCGTTGTCAAAAAACGGGACATTTATCGGTCACCACATCTGTGTTCCGAAGGAAGGAGTTGCTGTTCATATAAACGCTTTTAACTTTCCAATTTGGGGAATGTTAGAGAAAATCGCGGTTAATTTAATGGCGGGGGTTCCGGCAATTGTGAAACCATCTGAATATACTTGCTTCTTAACCGAAGTAATGGTTAGAGATATCATCGATTCAAAAATACTACCTGAAGGCGCTCTTCAATTGGTTTGCGGTTTAGGTCGTGGGATTATTGATCATGTTTCCACGCAAGATGTTGTAACTTTTACAGGGAGTGCTTTTACGGGTAAAAAATTAAAAGGTCTTCCAAATATCTTAGCTGAAAGTGTTCCTTTTAATTTGGAAGCGGATTCATTAAATGCAACTATTCTAGGGAAACATGCTGTTCCAGGAACAGAAGAATTTGATTTGTTCATCAAAGAAGTGACGAAAGAAATCACGGTTAAAACAGGTCAAAAATGTACGGCAGTTAGAAGAATTCTTGTTCCTGAAGATCTAATAGATGAAGTTGAAAAGGGAATTGCTTCTCGTTTAGCGTCAATAAAAATTGGGGATCCAAACTTGGAAGGAGTGAGAATGGGTGCATTAGCAACTCAAACGCAAGTGCAACGTGTTCGTGAAAATGTAGAAATTTTGTTGAATTCGCAAAAAATCGTTTATGGAAACATGGATGAATTTGAAGTGCATGGAGCAGATAAAAATAAAGGGGCCTTCTTCTCTCCAATTCTCTTTAGAAATGATGATCCTTTTCACAAAACGGATGTGCATGAAATTGAAGCGTTTGGACCTGTATCGACCATAATGCCCTATAAAAATTTGGAGGATGCTGTTGAATTAGCGAAGATGGGAAAAGGCTCATTGGTTTGTTCAATTGTGACGCCTAATGATAAAGAAGGTACTGATTTTGTAGTAGGTGCTGCTTGTATGCATGGTCGAATTTTAGTATTAAATAAGGATTGTGCCAAAGAAAGTACGGGCCACGGTTCGCCAATGCCGATGTTAACGCATGGTGGTCCTGGCAGAGCTGGTGGCGGAGAGGAAATGGGTGGCAAAAGAGGTGTTTTACATTATATGCAACGAACATCTATTCAGGGACATCCAACTACGATTACGAAAATCACTCAACAATTTCAAGTGGGCGCTGAAATGCCAGAAGCAAATCCTCATGTTTTTCGTCAACACTTTGAAGAGTTAGTAATTGGACAAACGGTATACACACATAAACATACGGTGACAGACGCCGATATTGTAAATTTTGCCAACGTTTCTGGCGATAACTTTTATGCCCATATGGATGCTACCTCTTTAGAAGGTACGATATTTGAAAAAAGAGTTGCTCATGGTTATTTCGTATTATCAAAAGCAGCAGGATTATTTGTTGACCCTAAAAAAGGACCTGTCCTTTTAAATTATGGTCTTGAAGAAGCTCGTTTCACAAAACCTGTGTATCCAGGCGCAACAATAGGAGTTCGATTTACAGTCAAGGAAAAAATTGATCAAGAAAAACGTTCTGAAGAGGATATTTCAAAAGGAATCGTTAAATTTCTCGTGGACGTTTTTGATGAAACAGGCGAAACGGTTGCCTTGGCTACAATTCTAACAATGGTCCGAAAACTAGATCAAAATTGATTTTAATCAAGAACTAAAACGCTAACGAGAAGATGAAGTGTCATTTTATTTTTTTATTAAAACTGATTACAATTGCTGTCGCTCCCATGTGTACGAGTGCGCAAAAACAATCTAAAATTTTGCTAGAACATGGATTTCTTCATGTCGGAAACGGTCAAATACTTGAAAATGCCCTCATTGGAATTCAAAACGGGAAAATAGCATTGGTAAGAAATTCACTTGCATTTACGTACAATAGAAAAGAGTGGGACACGATTATCGACTTGAAAGGTCAACATATTTATCCTGGTTTTGTTGCGCCCAATTCTACCCTTGGACTAACTGAAATTGATGCGGTGAAAGCCACTCTTGATTTTAATGAGGTCGGAGCTTTTAATCCCCATATTAGAGCTCAAATAGCTTTCAATGTTGAATCAAACGTTATTTCGACGGTGCGCACAAATGGTGTATTGATTGCTCAAGCAACTCCCAGAAGTGGAATTATTACCGGTAGTTCTTCACTTATGAAAATGGACGGTTGGAATTGGGAAGACGCAACAATTTTAGCAGATGATGGTATCCACTTGGAATGGCCTCAGAGTTTACAAGGCGGCGGAAATGAAGGGCTGACGAATAAAAAAAGTGAAAACTACGAAAAAGAAAAGAGAGAAATTAATCAATTTTTTCAATTAGCGAAGGTATATTCAGCAACCAACGATCACATAAAAAATGACATCCGTTTAGAAGCTATGAAAGGCTGTTTTACAAAAAGTAAACGGGTGTATTTCCATGCCAATGATATTCAGCAATTACTTGATATTCTAGATTTCGTAAAAATATTTGAAATAAAATTCCCTGTAATTGTTGGAGGATATGATAGTTACCTAATTACACAGCAACTAAAAGATGCTGAAATCCCAGTGATGTTGCTGCGATTACATAGTCTTCCAGAAAAAGAAGAAGATCCGATTGACTTACCTTATAAATTACCGGCATTATTGCAAGCTGGAGGCGTTAAATTTTGTCTTCAAAACGAAGGAGATATGGAAGCTATGAATGCTAGAAATATACCTTTTTTAGCAGGAACAGCACAGTCATATGGGTTAACAGAAGAACAAGCCATTCAATCTGTCACCTTAAGTAGCTGCGAAATTATGGGAATCTCTAAAGAATATGGCAGTATAGAAGAAGGGAAAAACGCAACACTTTTCGTGTCGGTAGGCAGTGCTTTAGACATGCGTACAAACAAAGTCACACTGGCACTCGTAAATGGGCAATTCATATCACTGGATAACCGTCAGTTAGAACTTTATCTTAAGTATTCTGAAAAATATACTAAGTGAGGTATTAGATGCTTTTTGATGCTTAATATTCTTTCATTCTATGTTGATTTCAAAATAAAAAGTTTTATGCTTTTTTGACATTTAAATGACAATAGTAAGAGCAAAAAAAGTATTTTTACACCTTATTCAATTAATTAAAAATTTAATATTAAAAAATATGTCATTCGAATTAAAAGCTTTACCATATGCATACGAGGCTCTAGAGCCACATATTGATGCTCGAACTATGGAAATTCACCATTCAAAACATCACCAAGCGTATACAACTAATTTAAATGCAGCTATTGCTGGAACTGATTTGGAAGGTAAGTCTATTGAAGAAATTCTAAGAAACTGTAAAGATAAACCAGCAGTAAGAAATAATGGCGGAGGCTATTGGAATCACGATTTGTTTTGGGAAGTAATGTCTCCAAATGGAGGAGGAAAACCAACTGGAGCTTTGGCGGCTGATATCGATGCTACCTTTGGTTCTTTCGAAGCTTTCAAAGATGAATTTTCAAAAGCTGGGACAACTCGTTTTGGTTCAGGTTGGGCTTGGTTATGTGTAAGTGATGGGAAATTAACAGTATGCTCAACACCTAATCAAGATAATCCAATAATGGGTGAAGGGTGCAACGGGACTCCAATTTTAGCAATGGATGTTTGGGAACATGCTTATTATTTACATTATCAAAACAGACGTCCTGATTACATGAACGCATTTTTTAATGTGATCAACTGGGAAGTGGTTGCTAAAAAATATGCAGCGGCTAAATAATAACGTGAGTTCGACTGATATTTTGTTATCAGATCGCCTATAAATAGCAAAATAACACATAAAAAAACTACCTCACACTGGGGTAGTTTTTTTTTGGTCGATGTAACCGAATATGTATACGTTATAAGAAAATAATAGGTAGAAAAATTACACCAAAGAAGGCAAATTAACAGCTTCAACTGAAACAATTTCTGGAGCAATTTTCTTTACAGCTTCCTCCACGCCAGATTTTAAGGTCATTAAACTCATTGAACAATCACTGCAAGCTCCCATTAATTTCACCTTTAAAACTCCTGTGTCAGTAATTTCAACGAATTGAATATCGCCTCCATCCGCTTCAAAAAATGGACGTAATTCTAACAAAACAACATTGACTTTTGCTTCTAATTCGGCTTTATTCAATATCATACTCAATTTATTTATTAGATGTAACTTGTTTTACATTTTTCACTTGCTCCACAAATGTAAGCACTAATTCGTCAAAAGCGATGGATGAAGGCGTATTTTCTTGAAAAACGGCTGGTCTACCAGCATCTCCTGCTTCTCGAACACTTTGAACCAATGGGATATGTCCTAAAAAGGGCACTTGCATCGTTTCTGCTAAATCCTTCGCTCCATCTCGGCCGAACAAATAATATTTATTTTCAGGTAGCTCTGCAGGAGTAAACCAAGCCATATTTTCAACAATCCCAACAATTGGAACATTGATCGAGTCCATTTGGAACATATTAACACCCCTTCTCGCATCTGCTAAAGCAACTTCCTGCGGCGTACTAACAATTACAACACCATCAAGAGGAACTAATCCAACCAAGGAAAGATGAATATCCCCAGTACCTGGAGGAAGATCAATTAACAAGTAATCCAATTCACCCCAATGCGCATCTGTAAACATTTGCGACATCGCTTTTGAAGCCATAGGACCTCTCCAGACCACGGCATTATCTTGTTCTGTAAAAAACCCAATGGACAAAATCTTCACTCCGTAACTTTCGATAGGGTTAATCTTGGAAACTCCTTCCACATCAATCATGGATGGCCTCTCTCTCACCACATCAAACATGGTAGGCATCGAAGGTCCATAAATATCCGCATCAATTACACCAACCGTAAACCCTTGTTTAGCAAGTCCTCCAGCAATATTTGCCGTAATTGTAGATTTACCAACTCCTCCCTTTCCTGAAGCAATAGCAATTATATTTTTTACGTCGGGAAGAATTTTACGATGCGTCTTTTTTGCGTCCTCAGGCAATCCTTTTATGGTCGATATCACTTCGATGTCTTTCCCAAAAACTCTTTTTAGATTAAAGTCAATTGCCTCTTGCATTCTCTTTTTTGCATGCAAGGCAGTATTATAAATACTTACGGTCACTTCAATACGGTCGCCCTCAATCCCTAAATGTTCTACCAAATTCAGTGATAAAATGTCTTTTTTTAAGTCCGGTTCGATGATCGTTCCTAGCACTTCTAATATATTTCCGCGATTTATTTCCATAATCTATATCTCTAAAGTACAAAGGTACCTAGAATGATTCTAAATTAAAAGATAAATAAAAGAAGAAGAAAAACGAATGATAACAAATTTATTATAGTAAAACCACCTATTCTTTCACTTTTTGACGAATTACTTGTAAAATTTCTTTTGTTGTATTATCATATACATAAACCAATAAATGCATAATATCTGCATTGTATTGAGAAGGTAATTTATAACTGTAATTAATGTAGTATTTATTCCCAGTTAAAACATTTCCATTTTTATCGACTTTAAATGCACTCGTTATTTGTCTACCCATCGGTTGATTATCTATACAACCTCTCATAATATCTCTATGAACATAATTCACATCTATATCACTTGGGAAACCCCATGAAGATGGTGTGATTTGAGGCGCAACTAATGAATCTTCAATTAAATATACTACCTGATAGATTTGACTTGTGTCAACTAAAGAAGGTTCTTTGATGTCAATTTCTGTATGTAAAAATAATCCTCTTGTCTCAGTAAAATAATTTGTTTGAGCCTGAAGATTAATTAGTAGATTATTCGCTAAAATCGTCGTCGTGAAACCAGACCAACTTGTGTTACCTTGAAAAATTTGTCCTCCAAACGTTTTTCTATTAATCGTTCCAGAAGGATTTCCAGCAAAACCACCGTCAGATATTTCAGTTGAAATTGCTAATCCATTTGAATTGGTGAAGTCATGAGAAAAAAGAGAGCCTGATGTGCTTTGAAATCCAGTACTGCCCTCAGGACCAGCATGAATAGAGGCAACAAAAACTCTACCTTCATGTGCTGTTTCAATTGCCCTAGCATCAATAGCTGCAAGCGGACAATTTACACATTTATGGCCCGTAAAATCTTCTATCAATACATTTGGTAATAAATTTAAATTTGGTGTCCAGTCTAACCACGAAGAGGCTTTGTAATCTTCTAAAGTTATTCCTTCAGGCAGAAGAGTTGTGTCAATATCCACATATTGCGGTAAATAAGGGTTTTTCACTTTATCACACGAAGAGAAAAACGTGGCAGAAGCAATTAATAATCCAAAAAAACAAATTTGAATTGTTTTCAGAAAATTAGTTTTATGTATATATTTCATAATTAAAAATATTTAAATTAAAAACTTTGTGTAAAAGTTAAAGTAAGACCATTTGATGCTGGTACATTTCTACAAACCCCTCCTACACAAAACAATCCTGCTCTTTGTCTTCCAACAGCTAACATGAATCGAGATGAGCCTTGCAAATAGCCAACAGTTCCAATGACGTAATGAATACGCATGTGCTCTTCAGGATTTCCATAATTGTATTGATCTTGAAAACCAAAGGACCAATGAGATTTATAATTATATTCAGCTACTATAGTAGCCCAGTCTCCTTTATCCCTTCCCTTACCTTTTT
>CAMDAO010000099.1 GCA_945888595.1 Chryseobacterium gleum
TGACCAGTGCCAGTATTAGATAGTGATAGAAATAATAATATCAGAAGCGAATGTATGTTTTTCATTTTTCAAATGTTTCAGAATGACACTCTTCTAGTAAAAAAAGATGCCCTGCATATGTAATAAGATCTCTTATAGATTCAACATCAATTTCATCCGACACACGAACGGTTATTTTTTTACTAAAAACGTTTATATTAGCTTCACAAATACCTTTTTTGTGCATGATATAATCAGTAATTTGTTTTGATGTTATCGGATTGACATTTCCTAACAGGTCGAAATCATAGGTATTTATACATATAGTAGAGTCATTTACACCAGAATCACATCCCTCAAAGGTCGATGCATAAGAAATATTATAACTCACAATTTGGTAAAAAAAGAGGAAGGTGATGGTTAGTTGTTTCATAGCTTTGTTGTTTAAATACAATAGATCAGTAAATTACTCATTTATTTTTAACAAGAAAGTTAAAATGTTTAAAACCCCCATTAAAATTAACATTTCAAACTTTTTATACAATATTTAAAAAGATAAACTTGTTTAACGGTCTGTTAGTTTTTGCTATCGATAAATTAAAAATATTTTTATTAAATGGAATTGTGAAGAATTACTCTATTTATTAAATTATTAAAGATGAGATCTTTTTGATCATTTAAAGGCAAATCCCTTTAAAATAAAAGGAATATCTCTTAAGTAAAAAAGTATGTAGGCAGATTTTTACAAAAAAATTACCCTCCAATTTATATCTCAAATTAACTAAATCTTTGAAGTAAAACTAGTTAAATTATGGGCTACTCCTTTTTTCTCTGAAGAAATAGAAATGAGGGATAATAATTCTAATTATGTCGCATAATTCAGTATCAATTTTTAACTTTATGCCATGACAAAATCTCAAGCATGGTTGAAAGCTTTGCGTCTGCGAACGCTTCCTCTTTCTCTTTCTGGTATCATTTTAGGTTCTGCAATTGCCTATAAAAATGGTTTTTGGGACACAACAATTTTTGTACTAGCGATGATAACAACGGTGCTTTTTCAAATAGTTTCCAATTTAGCCAATGATCTTGGTGATAGTCAAAAAGGAGCGGACAATGCAGAACGAATTGGACCTGTGAGAGCTGTGCAGTCAGGTATTATTTCTATTTCGGAAATGAAAAAGGCGGTTATTTTGACTTCTTTTTTGAGCTTTTGTAGTGCCGCACCATTGATTTATCTGGGCACGAAAAATATGCCGACATCCATTTTAACGGTCTATGTAGGATTAGCTATTTTGTGTGTTTTGGCAGCTATAACCTACACTGTAGGGAAGAAAGCGTATGGATATAGCGGTTTCGGAGATGTCTTTGTTTTTATTTTCTTTGGCCTTGTTAGCCTTTTAGGCGTGTATACTTTATTCGCAAAATCAATTGATTATCTCAATATTTTACCTGCAATGTCAATTGGGTTTTTAAGTACAGCTGTTTTGAATCTCAATAATATGAGAGATGAATACAACGATAAAAAAGTAGGAAAGAATACGTTTGTGGCAAAAATGGGTGGTTTGAAAGCAAAATATTATCATTCTATTTTGATTATGGGAGGAATTATTTCGCTCATGAGTTTTTTGAAAATACAAGATTCTCCTTTTGGCGCTATTGGAATCGTACCGGCGTTGGTGTTGATTATTCACTTAAAAAAAGTACAAAAAACAACAAATCCAGTGGACTATGATCCGGAATTGAAAAAGGTAGCGCTGACCACTTTTGCCATGTCTGTTTTGACCAGTATTTTGATGAATATTTGATAGATGAAGGCGACATTTTCAAAACAAATCTTTTATTTTAAACGCCCAAGTGGGACGAGTAGAGGTGTTTTGACAGAGAAATATTCTTGGTATATCGATTTGTTTCACGCGGATGATTCTACACGAATTGGAAGGGGGGAATGTAGTGTAATCAGCGGTTTGTCGCCAGATTTTGTTGATATTAATTCATACGAAGAAATGCTTTCCAAGGTATGTTCCAATGTTGATCACTATCTTTCTGATTTAGAGGTGTTGAATGCTTATCCTTCCATTTTATTTGGTTTGGAAACAGCTTTCTTAGATCTCAAGAATGGAGGAAAAAAAGTTATTTTTGACAATGATTTTTCGCAAGGGAAACGAAGAATTCCTATCAATGGACTGATTTGGATGGGCGATTCCAATTATCTGCATGCCCAAATTGAACAAAAACTGAAAGAAGGTTTTTCCTGTTTGAAAATGAAGATTGGCTCGATTGACTTTCAAGCTGAATTAAAAGTCTTGGAAACGATTCGTAATCGCTATTCAAGTGAGGAAATAACTATTCGAGTGGATGCCAATGGAGCTTTTTCTCCAACGGAAGCACAAAGTAAATTAAATGCCCTGTCCATTTTTGATATTCACTCGATAGAGCAGCCAATAGAAGTTGGACAGTGGGAAGTAATGAAAGATTTGTGTTTGAATTCTGCACTTCCAATCGCTTTAGATGAGGAGTTAATTTCAATAACTCACTTGACACAAAAACGGGATCTTTTAGAAACGATAGTTCCTCAATTCATTATCTTAAAACCAAGTCTCCACGGAGGAATAAAAGGGTGTAGAGAATGGGTTGAACTTTCAGAATCTATGCATATTCCGTGGTGGATCACCTCTGCTTTAGAATCAAATGTGGGACTCAATGCTGTGGCCCAGTTTGCTGGAGAATATACTAATCATTTACCTCAAGGGCTGGGTACTGGAAGTTTGTACACAAATAATGTAGAAAGTGATTTGCGGGTTGAAAACGGAGAGATTTTTCTAGTCAACTGATTCTAACCAATTCTCTGGAAGCGGTATAAAAAACATATCCTTCCACTTCTTCATATCCCAATTCCTTCATTGCACTGGTGTATTGCCTAATTTGCTTACCGTATTTATCATTTGGCATTCCTGTCTTGTAATCAATCACAATTGCATTTTGACCTATTGTACCCGACTCTTTTTCTATATTTTTTAAAATAATCTTATCCGGACGAATAGTAGTCTGCTCATCGATAATGATCGGTTGCTCACTCATTATTTCAGTCGAATTTTCAAATAAACTTTGATAGTCAGAATCATTAAAAAGTTTCTTTAACTCTGTTTTCATTCGATCTACAAATTCAATTTCCACTTGACCTTCTTTGTATAGGTTTTCAATACACAAATCTATTTCTCCTTCAAAATTAACGATGGATAAAATCAAATGCAATTGATTACCATACCGTTGCGCTTCCGTTAGTGTGTCGGGCGTTAGTAAGTCTTCTTGGTCTTGCAATGAAATATCGGGAAACCACAAACGGTCTGCTACATTTTTTGGCACAAAATAAGGCGCTTCGACAGTTTTAGAATCTGCTGTTCTCATATTTCGCTGACCTATGGTTAATTTAAAACCTCCATTTATTTCTGTTTTTTCTCCTTCAATTTGCCCTAAAATTCCTTGGAAAATTTCCGAAAATTTTGATTTCTTTTCAAACTCATTATTGATAAACATGCGTTCGATGGGACGTGTCATCGCGACATAACATTTATTGATGACATCTGTTTTTACTTGCCCCAATTCCTGCTCTGTAAATGCTTTTATTTCATCAATCGGAGAATCCTTGCCTTGCGGTGTATATAAAATTCGATCCTTGGTTGAAATTAAGAATTTGGAATTATTATGAATAGATAAATCAAAATCCATCTTTGGAAGCATCACTACTGGAAATTCTAATCCTTTCGATTTATGAATACTCATAATTCGAATTGCATTTTCACTTTCAGGTAATTGTACAGCCGATTTTTTTCCTTGAACGGAATAATTCTCGAGAAAACCTTTCAAATCTGGCCCTTTTGTCAAGTCAAACTCATGCGCCATATCTGCTAAATGATGCAAATACGGATTCGTCAATTCATCAAAATGAATAAGTGAATAAAACTTTTGAATGAGGTCATATAAATTTTCATACTTCGCAAAAAAGTCTGTTTTTGAACCGAAACAATCTCTTAAAAATCGCTCATCATTGAAAAATTTGAATATTTTACCTGTTGTTTCAGAGTGTTTTTCATCTAAATAGGACTTGTATTTATTGTAAGCATTATCAGGGAATAGCCTGAAATACATTTCTCCAAATCGTCGCTTTTCATTCTCACTGAGAGGATTTAATCTACGTCTCAAATAGGCAATCGTTAATTGAACGGCCGGTGAACTATTTACCAAAAGCGAGTCCGCCGAAACTACATCGTATCCATTTTCCGTTAATGCAATCGCCCACGATGAACATTCCTTGTTTTTATTACCTAAAATACATATTTCGCCTCGCTTGAATCCATCCTCTTCGCAGGCTTGAATCCACTCTAGAAGCAATTTTACTTCCTTGTTTTCTTCGGTAGCAATTATTTCACGAGAAACGATTTCGATATAACCTTCTTTTTTTGAGGTAGGAGTTTGTTTAATGGAATTATAAAAAGGCTTAAATTCTTCATCTAATTCCTCTTTCAATAGTTCAAAAAAATCGTTATTAAAATTAACAATTGTAGCTGCTGAGCGCCAGTTATCTTCCAAAGGAAACATTTCCCCCATTTTCTTAAAATAAGCAGAACGTTCAGCTACTTTACTATCATTGTCTGGGTTATAGATTTCTGGTAAAAGAACAAATTGTTCAGCTAAACCATTTTTGAACCGATAAATAGATTGCTTGGGATCGCCAACGATGAGGTTCTTTTTATCTTGAGAAATCGATTCATGTATGAGCGGAACCATATTCAACCATTGTAAATGAGACGTGTCTTGAAATTCATCTAATAAAAAATGATGAAAACGGGTACCTAAGCGTTCGTATATAAAAGGTGCTTCTTCGTTTTTCACTAAATCGGATATCAATTTATTGAATTCTGAAATTCGAATGAGTTGTTCATCTTTTCTCACAATCACTAATTGCTTCGCCATGAATTGAAGTAAGGCCATGTTGTAGAAATTCTTGATGTACAAGCTGATACTCGTGAATTCTTTGATGTAATTCTCCCATTCTTTTTCTAAATTGAGCAGAGATTCTTGCAAATTGGATGGAAATCGTTTTTTTACAGGAGGTTCATTTGAGCAATATTTGATAAAAGAATCTGTGAATAATATTTTTGGTATGGTAGCGATGGTAGCTAATTGCGATATAACTTTGAATGTTACCGATGCTCCTGGCAATTCATCTGGACTGATATTCTCGCTCAAAAATAATTGATAAACCACCTGACATTCACTAATGAAATGATCTACCATTCTTTTACGTTCAAACTTCAATCCATTCAGAGTTTCTCCGGTAAAATCGCTGTCCATCAATTTTTCTAAAATCTGAAAATAGTTTTCCTTTTGTAAGATGGAGGCAAATTTTATCAAATCTTTTCTAAAATCCCATTTTTCACCTTCTTCGATGTTGTCTTTCGCATAGGCAAAAACAAGGTCCGTTAATTTTTGTAAATCAGCCTGCCCCAATTGACTCATCATTGTATCGACAACTCTTTCAATGACTTCGTTTTCATTTAGAATGATTTCAAAATCGTTGGGTAAATTCAAATCACGACTAAAGGAGCGAATCAATTTTAGATTGAATTTGTCAATGGTCATCACGTGAAAATCTTCGTAGCAATGAAGAATATTTTGCAAAACTTTTCGAGCCCTCACATGCACTTCTTCTGGGTCAATTGCCAATGCATCTCCTATCATCAGGGCATATTTATCCGATTTTTCCTTGTATTTATCAGGGAAACTCAACTCATCCAACGCCTGAATAATTCTGCTTTTCATTTCCAATGCAGCCTTATTTGTAAAGGTCATCGCTATGATATTCGAAAAACGATTTGTGACATGAGAATCACTTAGAAGCAACATCACGTATTCTTTCACTAAATTGAATGTTTTACCACTTCCGGCAGAAGCATTCAATATTTTTAACGGTTTTTCAGCAATGTTTTGCATATAATTTTTTAGGATTGTTAAATATAAGTAATAATTCTGAAATCAGGTTACTAACCTGTTTTTTAACATTCAAACCTTGATTTAACTATTTTTTTCCTCTGATTTTATTCGTTTACCAAGAATATAGCATAGAGATTTACGCTTATCGTTGAGGATAAAATGTGTTTTTTTATCCGCGTTCTATTTGTTTGTTATCGGCTGATTAGTTGCATTTTTTTAGGCGAACATCCCGCAACCATGCTAGATTAAAAATCAAGTTTCAAGAACAAAAGAGTAATTTGAGATGCCCTCAAATAATTTTCATTCCCAAACAGGTAACATCATCTACCTGTTCCAGCGAACCCTGCCAGGCTTCAAAAGCTTCGTTCAATTTAAATACTTGTTCGTTAAGAGGACTTTCTGAGAATTCACAAATCAACTCGCGCATTTGTTTGTTCTTGAATTTTTTACCTTTTGGTCCACCAAATTGATCCGGAAATCCATCAGTTGATAAGTAAATCGTATCTCCAATTTTACAATCTAACGTATATTTATTAAATAGCTCTGTTTTTAAACCCTTGCCAATTGGCATTTTATCAGTTGGGTTTATAATAATTTTTTTTTCTCTTATAATAATGGGAGCATTGTAAGCTGCTGCATACGTAATTGTTCGTGTTGAATAATCAATACACAAAAGTGTTCCGTCCATTCCATCCTGCTGCTCTTCCTGTGATAAAGTTTCAATCAAACGCTGACGAACATAATCAAAAATTAAATTTGGTTCGGTAATATTTTTTTCATTGATAGCTTCATTTAAAAATGAAATGTTTAATAAACTCATAAATGCTCCAGGTACCCCATGACCTGTGCTATCACATACAGCAATAAAAAACTTCGTATCTTTTTTGGTTGCCCAATAAAAATCACCACTCACAATATCTTTTGGCTTATAAAAAATAAAAAAATCAAAGGGTAAATTTTTCTTAATATACTCAGTGGTAGTTAGAGAGGCATACTGAATACGGCTGGCATATTTTATACTATCTGTTATTTCACGATTTTTTTGTGATATTTCATTTTTTTGAATGCTAATTTGATCTAAGAACTGCTTTAACTCTAAATGTTTGGTACGTTCAAACTCTATTTCTTGTCTGGCACTTTTAATTTCGTACTGCGTCTGAATATTATTTAATTTTTGATCGCTGTTTTCGTTAAATAGATCTTCATACGCTTTGTGGTGTTTTTTGAACCATTCAAATGATTGAGTTACATTGCCACGTTTTTCCTCTAATTGAGAAAAGGTGAGGTAAATTTTATGAATATCCTCTTTAATGCCAATATTTAGAGCAGCTGCTAATGCTTGATTTAAGTTGATATCAATTTCAGTAGAAAAAACATCTAACTGAATTAATACCTGTGCAATTTGCAAGCGTGTAGCAATAGATAAAACTTCGTAGTTTACAGAATCTGATAATTCAAAACTTTTTTGGAAAGCTTTAATAGCTTTTTCTAATTGATCTGTTCTGTAAAAAATGATTCCAATATTATGGTGCACCCACGATTCAGATTGAATGGAGGCATTGGGATTTTTCAAACATTTTTCAAACCATTTATTGGCTTCTTCAAAATTTCCCATTTCCATATGGGTTTCGCCAATATTACATTCCGAGGAAGCTACACCTTCTTTGTCGCCAATTTCTGTCCGTATTTGTAAACATAATTGATTGCACTTTAATCGATTATCATTATCACCCTGATACATATAGACAGCACCAACGCTATTTAGTGTGTCAGCTTCACCTTTTTTGTTTTTTAAGGAGCGAAAAATCTCAAGAGCAATCATTGATTTTTCGAGTGATTGGGAATAATTTCCAAAACGCCATAAACAATATCCTAAATTACGTGAACTTTCGGCTATGCCTTTTTGATAGGATGTAATAATAGAAAAACGTTCGGTGTCATTTGCTAATTTCCAGGAGGCTCGTAAATCTGAAACCCTAATATCCCATGCTTTTTGGGTAAGTTCATCAATCTCCGGCATTGAAAGGCCAGGAACTAACTCATCTATTTTGTTTTTAACAATTTGTTTCATCACTGCAATTTACAATTTTTTTATTACAAATAATGCCTATCGGTAACTTTGCCAGGGCAAACCCACACTTTTATATTTAAAACCCTTAAAAGGTAGTCATTGTCCCATCCTGCCTTAAGTCTCGACCTAGCGCGTATTGAACACCTGTATCTGAATGAAAAATTAAATCATCTACAACAGGCCTATTTAAGGTAGCCATTTTTAAAGCCGGTATTACAACAGTTTCATTTGCGAACATTCTGGAACTTATAGCCCATCCTATTGCTTTTTGGCCCTGCATCTAAAACATTTG
>CAMDAO010000100.1 GCA_945888595.1 Chryseobacterium gleum
TTATCTGGAGTGGGCACTGTACCTGTAACAGAAGTAGTTGTACTTGTAATGATTGTTGTTATTGCTGGAGTTGCTGTTGTTGCAGAAAGATTATTGCAAAACCACAATGCTTCAGATTCACATCCTCCTGGAGCTTGAGCCGTCACATAATAACTACCAGCAGTCAAACATGGCCCTCCACCAGCAGTGCATGATGTACTAGCTCCAGCAGCATTACATCTCCATATAAAATTATTTGTATTAGGTGACAATACGGAAGGTAAAGTTGATGCAGTAATGGTTGAAGTACTTGAATTCCAAACAGTACCACCCGTAGGAGATTGCAGAACACCTGATGAATTATAGATCCTTATCGTAGCTCCAACAGATGCTGTACCTTGCATTGCTTTATCAGCATTACAAACAGAGATACTTGTAGCAGCAGCGGTACAAATAGCACTCGCAACTAGACTTAAATTACATTGACTTGAGGAAACATACTCTCCTGTTTCTGAAGCTGTTGCTTTAATAATATCACCACTTGCTAACGCTGTCAAACCTGAAATAGTCCACGAACCACTGGTAACTGTTGTCGTTCCTATTGAAGTTCCATTTTTATATAAAGTAATAATCGTACCATTTACTTCTGTCGAGGTACCGCTAACAGAAGTAATACCTGCAACTAAAGTAGTTGTAATAATTGGACAGTCAGACACAGTAAGGCAGCCAGTTCCTGTCGGCGAACATGGGCTTTGTGAATCAAAAACGGTGGTTAAAACATTTCCTAAACTTGTAAAGCTACCAACTCCACAAACATCCGAAGCAGATGAAGGGCTGCAAATTGACGAACTATTTGAACTTGTATTACTTACAACCGCAAACCTCATTGGTGTGGAAGTTGTTATTCCAAAAGTTGATGCAAGACTGCTGAATACAACATAAAAATCTAAAAAGTAATCAGGGTCACCACAATTAGTTGTTAACGCGACCGATTTTTGATAATTGGTTGTTCCTGGATATGAAATTACTGGAGTGCAATTCGGTGTATTAATATCATACACATAAACACCAAACTTCGTAGCTAAAACGATCTCTATTTCAAAACCAGGATTATAAATAGTATAATTAGGATCAGCTATAGTTCCCGTATTTCCAAATAGACCATCCGTATCTATTAAAATCGAATAACTTTTCGCGTTTGAAGAAGTGCCTCCCATTCTTAATCTAAATAGCCAATTCACTCCAATTAAACATTTCTGAGCTGCATCCTTATCTCCTGCATCTACAAAATCAGAATATCCACAATCGGGAGCATTATCCAAATCAGAACTAGGTTCAACACTAGGAAGAACTATTGAAGTATAATTAATTTCACTCTGAACTTGGTCGTCAGTAGTAAAACCAGTATTAGTTAAAGAAGTGTAACCATTCCCATCTGGGTCTAAAACAATTGCTCCGGCACCGCTAGCAGTCTCATATATCATACCAGGTGTTTGTGAAAATACATTCAAATTAATTGTTAAAATGGAAATAAAAACAATAGATAATTGTATACTTACAGATTTTATTTTAAAATTAGTTTTCACAGCTGGGCTTATAATACGTAATAATTAATCAAACAAAATTACAAAATAATTTTATTGTTAATCGGAATCATTTGGGTAATATAAACCTATTTAAGTATTTACACTTACTAAACCTGAAAGAAAACACATAATGGAATTTCTTTGTATGAATTTAAGATACTTTTTTTAATGTAACCAAACTATAAAATTCACGTACTTGCTTTTAATTAATCTTTTTTACGATGACAAGTAGATTCTTAATAGCTATTTCATTTTCAACATTGTCTTTTTTGGGATACTCGGAAAGACTGATTTCTAAAGAAGAATATAAAACTTCTTGGAGTCAAACTGCTGTAAGGCAAATGATTGACTATAGAATACCTGCTAGCATCACCTTAGCGCAGGGGATATTAGAAAGTGGAAGTGGGAATTCTTCTCTTGCTAAAAATGGAAATAATCATTTTGGAATTAAATGTCACGACTGGAATGGAGAGAAAATGTATATGGATGATGATACGAAAAATGAATGTTTTAGAGTATATTCTAGCCCTGAAGAATCATTTCTAGATCATAGTCAATTTCTTACAACACAATCTCGATATTCAAAATTATTCACTTTCGAATCCACAGATTATCGAAATTGGGCGAACGGATTGAAACTCGCAGGCTATGCGACAAATCCTAAGTATCCAGAATTACTCATTGAAATCATCGAAAATCTTAAGTTGTATGAATTAGATCTTTTGGGAAATCCTCAACCAACTTCAAAAATAGAATTAAGTAATTCAAAATCCAAAACTAGTTCACGCGCAGTTAGCATGCACAGTAACAATGTGGAATTTATTACCGTGAAAAAAGGGGATACTTTCTATCGCATTTCAAAAGAATTCAATCTCTCCTTATGGCAGTTATATAGATATAATGACTTCAATGCAAAAAAAGATGTTTTGATTGAAGGTGATATAATTTACCTAGAACCAAAAAGAAGGCATTCAAAAACAAAACTAATTAATATTGTAGTAAGCACTCCGATGAGTTTAAGACAGATTTCCCAAAAACAAGGGATCAAACTTAAAAATCTAATGCGAATTAATCACATTGATTTACCTGATGAGATAATAAGAAAAGGAGGAATTATTCGTCTTAAATAAGTAGAGGATTTCTTAGGTTAATACTGCTTACTATTACCTTCATTTTCAACATTTTCATCTCTTTATTACTTTAAATTCCAATTCATATTAATACCCTGAGTACAAATGATAGGATTAAAAGGAAATGAATGAAATTTCCTAATTCTAGCATGCTTCTAAAGGCCATAATAAACTTTAGCTTTTAAATAGCTTATTTCGATATTTTAGTATACATTTGGCTTAAGGGAATAAACTATATGCTATGAAGCCTTCAACGGAACTTTTTAAACTGATAAAGTCTCTTACTAAATCTGAAAAAAGATTTTTTAAACTTTCTTCTTCGCTACAAGCAGGCGATAAAAATTACCTCAAAATTTTTGATCATATCGAAAAACAAAATGAATACAACGAGGAAGACTTAAAAGCCGCTTTCGCAAAAGAAACCTTCATAAAACATTTACCCTCAGAGAAAAATCATTTATATAAATTAATCTTAAAAAGTCTCCGTTCATTTTACAGCGAACAATCAGTCATCAGTCTTCTGAAGCAAGAGATGAAAAATATAGAAATTCTCTACAATAAAGCGCTCTATAAAGAATGTGCGAAGTTTGTTAGCAGAACAAAAGACATTGCTAAAGAATATGAGAAATTTTATTATTGGTTCGAGTTAATTTCATGGGAGAAGAAACTGCTTGAAGAAGCATATGAGGCCGGTGAATTTTCAACGAATTTAGATGAACTTATTGAGGAAGAAGAATTAGTTATTGCAAAACTTAGAAATTTAGCGGAATACCAAGTAATCTACTCTAAAATAAATTTTGTTTTTAGAAGTGGTGGGTTCACAAGAAATGAATCCGAACGAAAAGTGGTTGAAAGTATTGCAGATTACCATTTAATAAAGGGTAAAAACACAGCGCTATCAACGCGAGCAGCTTCCATGTGTTACTACATAAAGGGCTTGTGTGCTGCAACAAACAGAAATTATACCGAAAGCTACCAATTTTTCACTAAAACACGTGAAATCCTTGAAAATAACCCAAAAATTAAAGAAGATTCAGCTCAACGATATGTGTTAACGCTTGCCCATTTATTAAGATGCTTTATTGAGGGAAAAGAATTTACCAGTGCTCAAAAAATGATTGACGATATCCGGGCAATCGAAGGTAAAAATGGAGGAAATTCCATGGACATACAAGTAAGATTATTTACAAGTTCTTATGCACAAGAATTAACTTTATTACATGCCATGGGAGAATTCCAGAAAAGTGTAGATTTAATTCCTAAAATTGAAGAATTACAAGTGTTTTTTGGAGAAAAAGTGAACAAAGAGCAAGAAGTTGTTTTAAGCTACAAGAAAGCATATAGTTACTTTGGAATTGGAAATTATAAAAAAGCCCTTTTTTACGTGAATCTTGTTTTAAATGACAATGAACAAAATTTACGGCAAGACATTTATAGTTTCTTGCGTTTATTCAATCTAGTATTACATTTTGAATTAAAGAACTATGACTTTTTGGAATATGTCATAAAATCTACAAATCGTTTTTTAAATAAGCAAGAACGTGATTTTGAAGCAGAGGGAGTTTGTATAAAACACATTAAAAAGTTAGCCAAAACAAGTCTAAGCAATGAAAAAATGACAATTTTAAACCAATTTAAAAAAGAACTAAATCAATTACTAACGGATCGTAACGAAGGGGTTCTGCTTGAATACATTAACATAACCGCTTGGATTGATAGTAAAATTAATAAGATATCTTTTTCAGATGCTGTCAAAGAACAACTTCAGAATATCAAATAAAATCCCTTTAAACAATACATTCAAGATAATACAAAACTTTTCTGTTTTTTTTCAACCTTCCATGAGAGTCCTTTCATAATTTCGGTTAATTTCTTAACTTTGCTAACATTTTCAGGTAAAACACATCTGATATTTTATATTTAAGAAAAATGGCGCAAAAATACACCACAAGAGCAGAAGATTATTCAAAATGGTACAATGATCTTGTAGAAAGGGCTGATCTAGCTGAAAATTCTGGAGTAAGAGGCTGTATGGTTATTAAACCTTATGGTTATGCGATCTGGGAGAAAATACAAGCTCAATTAGATAAAATGTTCAAAGAAACTGGACATCAAAATGCATATTTTCCATTGTTCGTTCCAAAAAGTCTTTTTGAGGCAGAAGAAAAAAATGCAGAAGGTTTCGCTAAAGAATGTGCTGTGGTAACCCATTATAGGTTAAAAACAGATCCAAATGATAAAACAAAATTAATTGTAGATCCTGATGCGAAATTAACAGAAGAATTAATCGTTCGACCAACTAGTGAAGCGATCATCTGGAGTACCTACAAAGGTTGGATTCAATCCTATAGAGATCTCCCAATATTAATTAATCAATGGGCAAATGTAGTTCGCTGGGAAATGCGTACACGTTTATTCTTAAGAACGTCTGAGTTTTTGTGGCAAGAAGGGCATACAGCGCATGCAACAAAATCAGAAGCGATTTCGGAAGCTGAATTAATGTTAGACGTATATACTGAATTTGCGGAACAATTCATGGCAATGCCTGTGATTAGAGGTAAAAAAACAGAAAGTGAACGTTTCGCTGGAGCTGATGATACGTATTGTATAGAATCAATGATGCAAGATGGGAAAGCATTGCAAGCTGGAACTTCTCATTTTTTAGGTCAAAATTTTGCTAAAGCATTTGATGTTAAATACGCTGATAAAGAAGGTAAATTAGAGCATGTTTGGGCTACTTCTTGGGGAGTTTCTACTCGATTAATGGGAGCGTTAATTATGACACATTCAGACGACGAAGGACTTGTTCTGCCTCCAGCATTAGCGCCTATTCAAGTGGTTATTATTCCTATTCATAAGACAGATGAAGAATTAGAACTGATTACAAATAAGGTATTTGAACTTTCTTCTAACCTGAAAAAATTAGGAATTTCTGTGAAATACGACGATGATGTCAACAGAAGGCCAGGGTGGAAATTTGCTGAATATGAAACCAAAGGGGTTCCTATTAGAATAGCAATTGGACCAAGAGACTTAGCAAATGGAAAAGTTGAATTAGTTCGCCGAGACACAAAAGAAAAAGCAATCGTTGATTTTGACGGTTTAGATGAATATGTGGAGGAATTACTAGGGGATATACAAGATAATTTATTTGCAAGATCAAATCAATTTCGTTCAGAAAACATGCACTCAGTTGATACGTATGCAGAATTCAAAGAACAATTAGAGAGCAAGGGAGGGTTTTTTCTTGCACATTGGGATGGTACTATTGAAACAGAAGAGAAAATCAAGGAAGAAACAAAAGCGACAATTCGATGCATTCCTCTGGATGCAAAAGAAGAAAATGGTTTTTGCATGGTGACTGGTAAACCATCAAAATACAGAGTTGTAATTGCTAAAGCGTATTAATAAGGGGTGGTTTCTGCATGTTTTTTCTAAAAAAAAGGAGATTTAGGTTTGCTATTAAAGAATTTCACCTTATATTTGCACTCCCAAATTGATGGGTAAATATACATTTTGGCCCATTCGTCTAGTGGTTAGGACGCCAGGTTTTCATCCTGGTAACAGGAGTTCGATTCTCCTATGGGCTACTGAAAGTTAAAAAGGTTTACAACAATATTTGGCCCATTCGTCTAACGGTTAGGACATGCGGTTTTCATCCGTAAAATAGGAGTTCGATTCTCCTATGGGCTACAAGAACTAAAGTTCTATTTTAAATAAAAAAATAAAGAAGATGGCGAATCATAAATCTGCAAAAAAGAGAATAAGATCTAACGATGTTAAAAGACTTCGTAACAAATATCAACACAAAACGACTCGTAACGCTTTGCGTAAATTACGTGCGTCTGAAAGTAAGTCTGAAGCGGAAAAACTTTTCCCGACAGTTATCACTATGATTGATAAACTGGCAAAAACGAAAGTTATTCATGCGAACAAAGCAGCGAATTTAAAATCAGGATTACAAGTTTTAATAAACAAAATGTAATTGCTGTTTATACTATATTTAAGGGGGCTTTTGCCCCTTTTTTTATATATTTATAGTTCTTTTAAAACTGACTTATATAGAATCAGCAATGCGTTTCCCTCTCTATATTGTATTTTTCTTGCCTTTTCACTTGATTTGTCAAGAAAATAAGTTATTTATAGAAAACGATACTATTAAATATTCTCACAGAACAGGAGGGAAGATAGACTCTCTCGATATGACATTTTCGAATTATCTATCGACATTTCCGGGAGGTGGTCTCAATACTCCAAACAACGTTTTCACTCTAGCCCTATTAAATAATTATACTGGTTTACAAAATTTCAGAAATCCTATCTCCTTTAAAAATATGCGGTTTTCAGGAACACCGCATGTGGGTTTCTCATATAGCTTTGGTTCAAAAGGCACGCAGTTTTTACACTTTGATTATCAACAAGCAATCTCAAAAAATACTTTATTAAATATAGAAGGTACAAGAAATAGTTCAGGTGGCTTTCTGCGCAATAGTGCATATTCTGATAATAATATACAGGTTTCACTTCGGAAAAATTCTAAATTCTACTCCTATTCTCTGGAAAGTTTTTATGTTTCAAAGATGATTTCTGAAAATGGAGGTGTTATTGACTTTTCTACGATAGAAAGTCAAGGTCTGGAATTTTTACCTGTTTCACAAGGAAATGCTAAAAGTATCTTTAAAAATGCTGACATCAAATTATGTAATTATTTCAATTTACTCAATGACTCAACAACTTTTATAGGAGTAACAACAAAACATCAATACGAAGTTACGAGCCGCGTATACACTGAAACTGCCATCTATTCAACTTGGAATATCAGCGAATATGAGACAAGGGACCAATATAGAATTGCTAGCATAAGAAATAGCGCGGGTTTTTGTACAAAAAAGAAGGGTTTATATGTTGATTTATTGATTCAACATCGTTTCTGGGACTATCAGAATTTAGGAATTCATAAAGATACAAATGAAGTAAATGTAACTTCTGATTTACAATTTATAAAAAAAAGATTTACTCTAAAAAATGAACTGTACTGCAATGTATACGGAGCAGGAGGAGAGTGGTCAAATAAAAGTCTTGTCAAAACAAAAATAGGGAAATTCAATTTTTCAGGAGCAATAGAAGTAGAACAAAAATGGCCTGATCAATTCCAAAGATTCTATTACGCTAATTTAACGAGTTACAAATTAACTAATCTACAATTACAAGGACGATTCTTATCAAGTTTTACTTCAAAATACAACTTCTCTAATTCTACATTTGTGCAGGTTTCATTGCAAAGCATGATGTTAAAGAACAACTATTTTTTTCTTGATAACACTTGGAGAAATGACACTTTAAGAACGATTGCGATAAATAATATTATATTTTCAGGTGCCCTTGAAATAGGGGTACTTCATATTCAACCTAAAATAACACTAACCATTCCAAGCACTAACTTCAATTACATACCAAACTCTGCCTTTAATTCTCGTTTTTTCATCAAGAAAAAGATGTTTAAAGCAAAAAAAATGGAAGGAGTTTTCGGAACTGATATTTCATGGATATCCTCTTATCGCTTAATGTCATATACTAGTTCTATGGATGTTTTCTCACTTGAGAA
>CAMDAO010000101.1 GCA_945888595.1 Chryseobacterium gleum
CCCCTGCATTGTTATCTGATTCAAATCCTTCTGAAGTAGAAACACTTGGATTATCAGCAAGAGCTGGATCTCTTACAGATAATAAAAATTGATTTTTACCTGAATACCCATTATCTGTATCAAAATCATCATCTAAATTACGGTAAGAAACTAAGTAACGGCAATTAACAGTTCCTCCAAACCATTCAAAAGCATCATCATTCACAAAGGAAACTTGAATATGGTCGATTGTAGTTCCACGGCCTACTGCGCCAAGCGTTAGACCATTAATTTCTGAATTAGTTATGTAAACATACCCTCCAAACTCAATTCTACAATATTGCATTGTTCCTGAGTTATCATTATCATCTGGACTTGTTCCTCCTCCAAACTGAGTGTCAGGAGTAGCTGTAATTCCTTCAATGTTTGCTATACCACCAGGTTGATTTGTTGTTGCTCTACCTAGCAAAACAACACCTCCCCAATCACCTAATCCTCTGCTTCCCGCAGCTTGATTAGAAGTGAAAACGATTGGAAGATCTTTCGTACCCATCGCGTTCAGTTTTGATCCTTGTGTAACAAATAGTGCAGAACCAGCAGTTCCTTTATCACCTAAAATGACAGTACCTGGTTCAATTGTTAATGTAGCTCCGTTTTTAACATAAATTTGACCTTGGATAAGGTATGTGTTACTTGCAGTCCATGTTGTGTTTACAGTAATCGGCCCTGCGACAGTAACCGTTGATGTAGGATAAACCTTGTTTTGCGGATCCCAATTGGTCCATGTGTCCGTCCATGGAGTTTCTGGTGCTGGAGCAAATGCACCACGATACGTTGTAGGTATAAAATACCCTTGACTAAAAATCATACTGCACAAAGAAGATAATATGGCAGTTAAATAAATTTTTCTCATTTTTCTAAATGTTAATAAGTGTGTAATTAATTTAAACAGTACAAATTTCCACTTTCAAAGTGACTAAACCTTTAATCTAACACTATGAATTGGAGAACAAATTGTTAACTTAATATTAAATTTAATAGTAATTACTTAACAATGTTCAAGCAAAAAAAGCTATCTTTAAAGATAGCTTTAACTGCACTTACTATTAATTTAAAGGCTCAGAATCTAATAACAACAGTGGCTGAAATACTTCGTCCAAAGATAGTAGACCATAATAAATCGTCTCTTTTTGCATTGTACCCATCCTGGTTCCCTTTATCTCCTGTCAAGACTGAATTAACGAGCTGTTGACTTTTTGAGTAGTCATTTGTAGAGAAATAATTATTTTGATAAAAAATCAATTTCTGAGCTAAGATATTTTGGAAATTTAATTTGACTTCCATTTTTTCTTTGAACAGAAATTTAGAAATTTGAAAATCAACAAATGTTCTTCCTTTTTCCCATATATCAGGTTCATTGACATTTCCTAAAATAGCAATTCGATCACCCACACGATTCATTATCATCGTAAAGGACATCCCTAAAGAATCATCTGTATACATCAATCCAGTATTAAATACGTATGGTGATTGACCTTGCAGCGGCCTGCTGTTATAAGGCGTTCCTATGATGTCTGACACATCCACTACAGAACGAATAATTGCAGCATTCGCATAATAGGTAAAATTATTAAGGATAGAAGAAGAATCAGAATTAAATAATCGACCTAAAACAGATCTTAATTCTAATTCAAAACCATAATTTATAGCGGTTGGTACATTTTTAAAAGTAACTTCATTCGGCACATCTGCTCTCGAAATTTGCTCAATTGGATCAACAAATTTCTTATAAAAAACGGTTCCAGATAGTATTTGAGCTTTCCCAGGGAAATACTCATAACGC
This sequence comes from Chryseobacterium gleum, assembly GCA_945888595.1. Lineage (GTDB taxonomy): Bacteria > Bacteroidota > Bacteroidia > Flavobacteriales_D > Crocinitomicaceae > CAIUKX01. The sequence goes on from CAMDAO010000101.1 coordinate 1,823, forward strand.
AAATCAAGATTTGTTATTTTTGCTCTTTTCAATGAATCATTACCAGAAACAGCAAATTGGGTATTAAAATCATAAAAAAGAAAAGGTGCAAGTTCTCTATATTCAGGTCTATTAACCGTTTGCGAAACCGCTAATTTCAAATTTTGCTTTTTATGTATCGAATAGACTGCATTCAAAGACGGTAAAATATCTAATTTTTTTGTCAGAATATTCAAAGGCACCTTGTTTCCTTTCAGAGCATCGAGACTTTGAATAAAATATTCAGCTCTTGCTCCCCAGACTACACGCAGTTTTTTGCTAAATTTATTCGTCATCATTAAATATCCAGCAGTGATAGACGAACTTGCTTTATATGCATCTGATTGATTAGAGCCATCAACTAATTTAAAACCACCAACACCCGGCTTGATTAAGCCCATGTTTTGTTGAGAAAAAATGGTATTTTGATCCAAGTACGAAAGAGAATCCTTAAATGTCACATTTCCGCCAACGATTGAATATTTTGTATATCCTAATTGCCTTGCATCAAAATCACGATTCCTCAATTGATATAAACCACCTACTTTAATTTCGCTTTTGATATTGTAAAACTTTTTTAAATTGTACTCTAAATCCGTCTTGAAACTTGCAATATTTTCTTTATTTGTCGAAAAAAACATTCCACCTCCATAATCTGGACCAATACTATTTCCTGTTGAAATATTAGCAACATACATCGTGTCTGCTGGATTTGGGTCTGTGGGATCGTTCAGGTTTTTTAATCTTGTATAAATAGATCTTCTTAAATTTGGAATCGTTCTATTAATACTACTGTAAGAACCTACCCAACTCACTTTAAAATTAGAATCAATGTGGTGTTCCCCATTAATTTGACCTGAATAAATTTTATTACTTGTAAACCACAATGCATTTGCCTTAATAAGAGTCGGATTAAATTCTAAAGGATCTCTTTCTCCGGATCTATTAATCACACGGTCATCCGAATTGATTGAATATAAATTTTTGAATCCTAATTTATTATTTTCATTCAGCTTAATAGCGAAATTTGCCATTGCCCCCATCAATATTTGAGTAGAATACACTTTATCCAAATAATCAAATTCTATTTGAGCACCGCTCATTCCTTCAGAGCCATTGCCACTATACCCCCTTCTGATCGTTTGATTAAAATTATTTACTCGATTGTAAGAAAATGACGTGGAAATACCAATTTTTTTACCAAAAAGCGTATCATTTAACCCTAAACTATATTGCAAATTCATATTTGGTGTAAACTTTTTATCTTGTAAACTCCAATCGGTGGTAAACTGTTTTGCAAGACTTGCCTGATCTGCATTCGTAATAGGAAAATCAGTTTTAGAAGGAATAGCACTCGAAATAGCTCTAGTTCCATCATCCATTCCTAACCAATCTTTTTTTCCTCCTTTGTAATCAACCCTATCTTTAAAAGTTGTAATGGTATTATAGCCGCCACTGACAGATAAAGATTGGAAATTTTTTGAAGGAATACTTTTTGTGTTAATTTGAATGATACCACCGGCAAATTCTGCTGGAAGATCTGGAGTTGCTGTTTTAATAATCACAACATTGTCCAACATATTTGATGGAAAAATATCAAAAGAAAAAGCTTTTCTATCTGATTCAGAACTCGGTAATGTTCCATCATTCAAATAAGCTGCATTGTAACGATCATTCAACCCTCGAATAACTACAAATTTATTTTCTTGGATACTCATCCCTGTGCCTTTAGCCAATACTTGCGCAACATCTCTTGCTGGAGTTTTAGCAATTTCTTCAGCTGTAATTATGACAATGTTGGGATCAGAATTTTTAATCGTATTGATTGCGTGGTCAACACTTTCTTTTTTAACCACATGTACTACCGTATGTTCTTTAATTATTTTGTAAACTGGCTCTAATTGAACATTTACAGTTAGTTCTATACCTTCAGTGACTGTTACATCTTGAATTGTTTTGTGCGTATATCCATGTAATTTTAAAGAAATTGAATAGGTCCCTGCTTTTAATCCATTGAAATGGTAATTTCCATCAAAATCTGTTTTTACAATAAATTTTGTACTATCTACTGATACTTTGACATCAAAAAGAACTTCTCCTGTGGCTCCATCGGTTACTTTCCCTTTCACACTTCCTGTTTGAGAAAAAGAAAATTGAGCTAATAAACAAGCGATTATTAAATAAACATTCTTCATATAAAAAAAATTTATACAAAGGACGTCATATGTAATAGATCAAAGGTTACCTCTAAATTAACTTAATAATAAAAAATAAATAACATAAAAAAATAAATCAACTGTTACTTCCCTATCCAAAAGAAGTCCATAAATCACTTAAAAATCTATTTTTAAATCATTTAAATATTAACATTTCAAATTAGTTTACTTGTAAATCACTATTTCAATGTTAAATTTAAGTTAACTAAAGATGATATTATGTGGATAAATTAACAGTATCTTATAATTCCTTAACAAGAGAATCATACGCCTTTAGGGGAAAAGAAAACGGAGAAAGTAGGGTCAGAAATCTTTTCATTCCTCTGGCTCACTAAATTTATAGCCAACTCCTTTTACAGTTGTAATATAATTATCTCCCAACTTTTCCCTCAGTTTGCGGACATGAACATCGATGGTCCTATCTCCAACAATAATTTCTGTTCCCCATACGGTTTCTAATATTACGTCTCTTTCAAACACCGTATGAGGACGTGAAGCAAGCAAAGCTAATAGTTCAAATTCTTTTTTAGGCAACTGAATGTCTTTCCCATTTAATTCTACCAAATACTTTTCTCGGTTGATAACTAAATTTCCGGTAGGTGCCTGTTCTATTGTAATTTTACCTTTTCGTCGCAATAAGGCATTGATTCTACTAATTAGCACTTTCGGTTTTACGGGCTTAGAAACATAATCATCCGCACCAGAATCAAGGCCCGCAATTTGACTATAATCTTCATTTCTAGCAGTTAATAAACAAATAATAATGTGTTCAAACTCGGGGGTGCTGCGTATCATTTCACATACTTCAATACCATCCATACCGGGCATCATCACATCTAATATCAGCAAATCTGGAATATTTCTCTTGATTTTTAGCAGACCATCTTCGCCGTTACTAGCTATGTCAACAGAAAAACCATCTTTTTCAAGATTGTATTTTAAGATATCTCTGATATCTTCTTCGTCATCTATTATTAGTATTGAAAACATATATCTGTAAATTTTAATTTTTTCTTAAAAAATAAATCTAAATATATACATAATATTGGAAAGCTAAATTTTAAAACACGTATTTCAAATTTAATCGACTATAAAAAAGAGTGTTTACCTTCATTTATATATTCTTACTTTACGTGATTTAGTGAGCAATTTGCTCAAAAAAAAAGTAAAATACTACAGGAAAAAATAAATTTAATTCTAGTATTTCTATCTTTACAAAGATGAAAAAACTAAAAAAAATAGGGGAAAAATAGTAGCTCATTCAACTTTTTATGTTAATTTCGTGTTAGTAGTAGGTTAGGTTAGTTGATAAAAGCTTTGGACGCCCGTCTGGAGCTTTTATTTTTTAAGGTAAATCCATGCTTTCTTTATACAATAAAAATCACGGATCAAACCCGAATGTTTTGGGGAACTAGAAAAATTGCTTTCAAATCTGCCACTCTCATATAAACTTCAAATCTACTTCTGTTTTCATCTCACTTTTCCTTGATGAAGAGAAAATGTAATTTTCGAAGAAGAACAAATACTATTTGTGAAGACCGAACGGCAGTGAAAGGATCGGTAGTGCCGGAAGTAAGCAAAAATCAAGGATCTTTCCAAGGAATTTTTTACTTCATTCTATTTCGTAAAACCGTTCGTAACTGCTTTCCTTCACTCCTTGCTCTATCGTTTAGTCTTCAAAAGCGATGCTTTTTCTTTTTCGCGTAAAAAGCGAAACGCGATTACGGAAAAATTTACAACTAATTCTGTGGAAAGACCATTTCAACTTCACTTCGAAATAAATTTAATTAGTGACTCATTTTTTTGATATTTTACAATAGTCTCCCCAACTTTTGGTATTGATCCAAAATCACCCCAAATTAAGCGACCAAAAACACTCTAAAAAGTTTATTTTAGATAGCTAATTCGAATATATCATAACTTTATTTATTCTCTAGTATCTTAATTAGAATATTCTTTGTTATTTTGAAGTAGGAACGTATGTATATAAACCAATAATAGATGTATAATGATGAAAGTGAAAATTCTGCTTGCTGAGGATGATACAAGTTTAGGTTTTATGATTTCCGATCAATTAAAGTCTGAAGGTTACAATGTTACACTATGTTCAGATGGTGCAGAAGCTTTTCAACGCTTTAATGACCAAAAATTTCATCTCTGTATTTTTGATGTAATGATGCCTAAAAAAGATGGCTTCACGTTAGCGAAAGATATTCGAAAAATCGATAGTGAAATTCCAATTTTGTTCCTCACCGCAAAATCGATGACCGAAGATAAAGTGGAAGGATTTAAATCAGGAGGCGATGATTATTTAACAAAACCATTTAGCATTGCTGAACTTCAAGCAAGAATTACGGCACTTCTTAAGCGGATTAATATTATCATTGAAACACCTGAAGATAAAGTTATTAAAATTGGTTCATATATTTTTGATACAGAAAATTTCATTTTGAGACATCCGAAATTTGAAAAAACATTAACAAAAAAGGAAGCTCAGATTTTGAAAATATTACATAAATTTAAAAATCAAGTAGTTGAACGTGATGTTGTTCTAAATGCTGTTTGGGGACAGGATGATTATTTTGTAGGTAGAAGTTTAGATGTATTTATCACAAAATTGAGAAAATATTTCACGGAAGATGATACGATACACATTGTAAACGTTCATGGTATTGGTTTTAAACTTGAATATTGATAATTAGCAGCGATACTAAAATGACTTATATTCTTCATCTTGAAACTTCGACAAAGGTATGTTCAGTTGCACTTTCGCGAAATGGTGCAGTAGTATCGACGAAAGAAACGGAAGAAGAAGGGTATTCGCATGGAGAAAATCTAACATTGTTCATACAAGATGTTGTTCAAGAGGCGAACATTACGATGAAAGATCTTTCCGCCGTTTCAATCGCTTCAGGGCCGGGTTCTTATACTGGTCTTCGAATTGGGGTTTCCACCGCTAAAGGTTTGTGCTATGCGCTCAATGTTCCTTTAATTTCTATCGATTCCTTAAGCTCTCTTGCTCAAATTGCTCAAGAAAAATATTCTGGTATTAATCTCTGCCCTTTGATAGATGCAAGAAGAATGGAAGTCTACAATACTATTTTTAACACTGACTTTTTTCAACTTAAAAGGATTTCGGCTGATATTATCGATGTGGGTACCTATGCAGATTTCGAACCCTTTGTGTACTTTGGTGATGGAGCTGAAAAACTAAATGAGTTATGGGAAAATCGCAACTGCTCCGCTGATCTAGAAATTAAATCATCAGCAATAGGGCAAGTTAAAATTGCTTTTGAAAAGTATCAAAATAAACAATTTGAAGACGTTGCTTATTTTGAGCCATTTTATCTGAAGGATTTTGTTAGTACCGCTAAAAAGAAATAATTTTAGTGCTTAAAACCTGAGATTCTTTGCTACACAGAATCTCACTTTTCCTTGATGACAAGAAAATGTAATTTTCGAATAAGAACAAATACTATTTGTGCAGACTGAACGGCAGCGAAAAGATCGGTAGTGCCGGAGGTAATTATAAATCAAGGATCTTTCCATTGAATGAACTAGTGAAATAGGGTAATAAATCCAGCATGTTTTTTTAATTCGCCGTTTGTTGATGTGTATTCGAGTGAATAAAAATAAACGCCATCGGATGACATCGCATTGTTTTGATCTTTTCCATCCCAAGATTTAGATAGATCCGAAGATTCATATACGACATTCCCCCATCTATTTAGAATGTTAATTTTCCCAACAGCTTTATAGTTTTTAAAAAAGATTAATTGATCATTTATTCCATCACCGTTTGGCGAGAATACATTGACAGGTGAAAAGTCATCCACTATCTGATCTGGCTCTTCAAGCTCGTAACCAAAACATGTCTTTTTCATTTTCAAAATAAACATGTCTTTTTTACCCGTTGACGTAATTGTGTTCGTGTCAAAAAAGATGGTACTAGCATAGTAACCAGTCGCATAAACGTGACAATCTTCATCACAGGTTATTCCGTTTCCGCGATCTGAGTCGATTCCTCCACCTTGAATAACCCATCGCCACTTTCCTAACGAATCAATAGCAGCAATAAAAACTTGAACACTATCGGTGCCTCCATCTACTTCGAGCGTGCCTCCAAATTTTGCTTTGTCCTTAAACTGACCGGTCACAAAAATATTTCCGGTATGATTTACGACAATACCGTTCCCTCTGTCTCCTCCG
>CAMDAO010000102.1 GCA_945888595.1 Chryseobacterium gleum
ATACACATTCATTAATAATAAATATGCTTCAAATACAATTAGGTATAAATTTATTTCCGATGTATCCTAAACTAAGAAAAATATCAATTTAACAACTCCAGCACCTCAAAATAAAATAATCCAGTTTATCACTTCATTATCACTTGTATTGAAACAGGTAAATGATCAGAATATCCACCTAAATAATCCTTTCCATACGTTCTAAAAGGAACTTTGGAGCCTTTGTATTCAGTAATTAAGAAATCAAACGAATGAATTTTACCTGAATCCTTTACGATTTTCACACCTTTCTGAGTAAATAAGGAAGGTGAACCCATTATATGATCAATAATCTCCCATTCATTTTTGTAGGAATAAGAGCCGCCAAATTCACCAGATTTAGATGAAATCATAGGCGTTAATTTTTCGCTAACCATTTGAGGAGCTTTGTCTTGCGGGTGATCATTTAAATCACCCATAAAAATAATTTTTGTATTCTTATTAATCAGCATGAGAGAATCAATGAATTTTCTGGCAGCGGTTGCAGCGATAATTCGATTTCCTTCACTTTCTTTTTCGCCAGATCTTCTGCTTGGCCAATGGTTTACCATGGCATAAAATACATCTTTTCCTTTTTTGAATTTTGCCCACACGATGTCTCTTGTCGCAGAATATGCTGTATCAGGAAGTGCATATCGTAAAAAACCGGATTCAATAACTTTCAATGTTGAGCTATCATATATCATTGCAACGTCAACTCCTCTGGCGTCAGGACTATCATAATGCACGACGCCATATTTATTTTTCATTCTTTCAGAATGTGCAACGATGTCACGAACCACAGTTGCATTTTCAATTTCTACTACTCCAATAATTAATGGCGCATTTAATTGATTAAAAACCTTATTAATGTGATCTATTTTTTCAAAATACTTTGCAGAATTCCATTCATTTTTTCCTGAAGGTAAAAATTCACTGTCATCTTTTTTGGGGTCATCAATTGTGTCGAATAAATTTTCTACATTATAGCATAAGATAGAACGCTCATTTTGACTAAATAACAGCGTCTGAATTACAATGAAAAGTAGCAGGATAGAATGCTTCATAGAATTATTTTTAAAACATAAAATTATAAATAAAATTGGATATTTTAGTAGTAAATCAAAAATGGAGAAAGGACGGGCGTCCCTTCTCCATTCTTTAATTAACCTAACCTAACCACCTAAATCATGACAAATATATAGCTATTTTTTTGTATTGCAACTTTTTTTTTTTACAAAAAAATATAAAAAAGTAAGTGTTATATGCTAGTTCAATACTAAATCGTTTAATTATAATTTTTGATTTAAAAAATAAAAATAATAGGCGATAACAAATTTTACTGGAAATGAAAAAGTAGAAATTTATTTGAACTTCCTATTTTGATTTTTTTGATTTTTTTAAAACGAGTTAAATAAGAATTGCTGCAGATATTTTCTTAATTTCGTCCACGAATATGCGTTTTGTTTCAGATATATCTTTGTGGTTCTTATTGCCTTGGTTGGCAGTATCAATCGGACTTTCTTTTTATTTATATAAAAATGAAGCTTGGTGTGCTGAGTTAAAAAAAGCATGGAGGTTCGTTCTAAAAGGATTAAGAGCTTTCGGATTATTTTTAATTGGTGTATTATTGTTTGGTTTATTATTTGAAGCAGTAAATTACCGTGTAGAAAAGCCTGTTTTCATTACATTAATCGATAATTCTTCTTCTATGAAGAATTATAAAGATAGTGTAGAAGTTGAACAAAAAATCAAGAATTTTGAACAAAAGATGAGAGCACAATATGGCTCAAGATTTGATTTTGTTCAATATACGGTGGGATCTGATGTACTTGAAAATGGTCAATTAAATTTTAAAGAGGGTAATTCGTCTTTGGCAGAAGGGTTTGAAGCAATTCATGCGAACTATTACAATCGAAATATTGGCGGAATAGCTTTCTTTTCAGACGGAAATTTTAATAAAGGATCCAATCCAATTTATAGTGCTGAGAAAATTAATTTAACGCCAATTTTCACTGTAGGAGTAGGGGATACGATTCCAAAACGAGATCAGTATATTAAAGATGTTGCGAGCAATGAGATAGCATTTTTAAAAAATAAGTTCCCTGTTGAAATTGATGTAGAAGCATATAAGATGGGTAAATCCAATGCCACGGTCACGATTTCAAATAATGGCGTACAAGTTGCTTCTCAAAACGTTAATTTTTCAGATGGAAATTACGATTATCGGCATGTGTCGTTTCTTCTTGATGCAACTAAAATAGGATATCAGCAATATACTGTAACGATTTCGAAAGGTTCAGCAGAATATAATTATTCTAATAATGTGCGGCAGTTTTATATTGAGATTCTGGATTCTAGAAGTAAGGTTTTATTGTTGGCAGGGGCTCCGCATCCGGATGTTTCCGCTTTGAAAAGTGTCATTGAAAAGGATGAGAATTTAGAAGTATCGTCAAAACTCTGTGCAAGTTGGGATCGAGATTTGAAAAATGTAGATTTGATTATTTGGCATGAACCAGGGATTCAATTTAATGAAGATATTTTAAGAAAAATTGAAGCATCAAGAATACCTGTTTTGTATGCGATTGGACCAAATACGAGTAATTCAATAATTCAAAAGTTGTCACTCGGTATTTCTGCTAGTAACGGTAATCAAACAGATGAAGTACAAGCAAAATTAAATGCAGGATTTCAACAATTCGAAGTTTCTACGGAATTGCAAACTGCCTTAAATTTCTTTCCTCCATTACTTGTTAAGTTCGGTGAAGTAAAGTTATCAGCAGGAAATGAAGTCATGTTATATCAGCGAATTGGCGCAATACAAAAGAAGGAGCCATTACTCTTTTTTGGGGTAAAAAACAATGTGAAGTACGGTGTATTATTTGGAGAAGGAATTTGGAGATGGAAAATGAACGAATATGTTCGGCTCGGAGATCAAAAGAATTTTACGGAACTAATTCAAAAGATTACTCAGTTTTTAGTTGTAAAACAGAATACATCAGCTCTTCGCGTAACCACTCCAAAACGTTTTAATCGAGGTGAAGATATATTAATAAAAGCTGAATTTTACAATGCTTCACTAGAATTGATCACTACGCCAGTAATTGATTTTACATTGAAGAACGAAAAAAATAAAATACAAAAACATCAATTTGGCGTGACGGGTAATTTCTACAAGTTATCTCTAGGAAAATTAAAACCAGGAAAGTACGAATGGACTGCGAAATGTCAATTTAATGGAAAAAACTACTCTAAAGGAGGTGTTTTTGTGGTAGAGGATATTCAGTTAGAAAGTCTTGATACACGAGCAAATCATACCTTATTAAATCAAATAGCAACAGGTGCTAATGGCAAATTCTATCCACTGTCAAAGTGTGATCAACTTTTAAAAGATATTGGCGCTAGAAAGGATATTGTGGACATGAGTTATCGAGAAGCGTCTTTTAACGATTTAATAGATTACAAGTGGCTTTTCTTCTTGCTAATCATTGTTTTTGGTTTAGAATGGTTTCTACGCCGTTGGTTTGGTGCTTATTAATCTGCCTTACACTTACTTTCTCTCTTATTGTTTGTTTTTTTGAATGTGGCTTTGAAGGGTATCCTGCAAGAAACCAGTGATTTAAAAAAAAATGGAGAAAAGACGGGCGTCTTTCCTCCATTTCATTAATCAACCTAACCTAACCACCTAAATCAGAACAAATATATAACTTATTTATAGTTCATCAAAATATTTACCAAGGTATTTACAATCTTTTCGATAAGGAATTTAAAAGAATAGATAATCGATAAAAAAGAATAGATGAAACCTATTTTTTTTTGAGATATTTTTTGAGATTAGGAATGTTTTCAGCTTATTTCTTTCTAAACGACACATGTTTCTGCGTCAAATAACTAAAAATAACAATAATAAAAATCGTCACAATTTGACTTGGCATTGCCCACCAATCTAAATGTTCAACAAAGATTTTTAATAAGCCATAATTAAGAAATGTAGCAAACACCCCAAAGTTAAAATGGCGGAAAAGTTGTTTTTTTCCTGGTAAATTACTATCGTGCCAAACGATATATTTAGTAAAGAAAAATCCAATTGGAAATGTGATTAGGCTCGTTAAAAACATGGCTCCAATATGAGGTTTTAAGGTGATTAGATATAAATGAAGATCTTCTTTTTTGACTACATAATGGAAAAAAATATAATACAAGAATAATCCGAATATCGTGTTCCCTCCGCCACAGGCTAGATAATGATACGTTTGTTTTTTGAAAAATGGCTTGAAGAGTGGATAAAAAATATCCAAAAAACGAAATATAAATTGCTGTACTTTTTCCATAACTTGAGCTGCAAATATAGATAAAAAAAAGTGAATCAAAATTCTTTTAAGCGATCTAAAAAGGATACTCAAAAGTACTTTTAGATAGGGTGATGTAAAAAAATAGTTAGAGAATATAATAATTTAATTATCTTATCGTTAAAGTATTTATAAGGAAAATAAATCTCGTCGAAATATGGTAAAAATGTACTTGCAAGACACTCAAATCAAAGAGTTAAAAATGAAACCTAAAAATGAAACATTAAATGCGATATTAAATTATAGCAAATCTTTAATGGTTAAAAAGGTGTTAGGTGAAAAAGTTATGATTCACCAAAATTAAGAAACTTAGGTAGTTTCTAAAGCTAGTTTAAACAAACAAAAAAAGCCCTCACTCGAGGGCTTTTTTGTATTCTAACTCTATTTTAATTTCTTCTGACACGTTACCAAATTTTGGCCACTTTACCGGCTGTGTTTCTCATTTTATCACCTTCCTTGACATCAAATGAGGTAAAGAATTCAGGGCAATTCATCAGTGGACCGTTTACACGATACATACCGGGAGAATGTGGGTCATTTGCAATTCTATTTTTCATTTCGGCATCCGTGTAATTTATTTTCCATAATTGGGCATAACTAATAAAAAATCGCTGAGCAGGATTGTATCCGTACTTTAATGTACCTGATTTAAATTCATCTGTCATCTCATAGGCATGATATGCAAGAGTTAAACCTCCAAGATCAGCTATATTTTCACCCATTGTTAAATCTGGATTAACACAGTGACCATCTAGAGGGCAAAATCCAGAAAATGTTTTCCCTAAAAGAGAAGTTTTTTCTTCAAATAATTTTAAGTCATTTTCTGACCACCAGTTCACAAAAGCACCACTTGCATCAAATTTTGAACCCATATCGTCGAAACCATGCGTGAATTCATGTCCGATTACCATTCCGATAGAGCCATAATTTACTGCATCTTCTGCATTTTCGTCAAAAAATGGAGGTTGCATAATTCCAGCAGGAAAAGCTATCTCATTGAGAAGAGGATTGTAGTATGCATTCACCATATGCGCAGGCATTCCCCATTTTTCCTTGTCAATATTTTTATTTAAATCATTCAAATTTTTCTTATGGGCATAGATATTCATCTCACGAAGGTTTTCGATGTAATTTTCCTTTACAAAATTCAAACTGCTAAAATCTTCCCATCTTGAAGGAAAACCTAATTTTCTACCAATGGAATTTAACTTTAATAGGGCTTGAACTTTCGTTTCAGAAGACATCCATTCTAAGTTATCAATTCGACCTTTAAAAACGAATAATAAATTATCCACCATCGAATTTACTTTATCTTGTGCTTTTTGAGAAAAGTATTTATCGACAAAAGCTTTCCCTAATAATTCACCAAACTCCATATTTGTGATCTCATCAATCGCTCTTTCATTGGATGGTTTCATCTGCTTTTTACCACTTAAAACACCTCCATAAAATTTAAAATTTAATTGAACAAACTCTTCGCTTAAATGACCGGAATAATTATTAATTGTACTCCATAATAAATAATTTTTCCAATTTTCAATTTCTTCTTTTTCAAAAATAGTTGCTATTTTTTCGATAAATTTTGGCTGTCCAACAACAATAGAGTCGAAACTGTGACTACCCACTATACTTAAATAGGATTCAAAATCAAATTTTCCAAAACTTTTTTCAAGTCCTTTTTTGGATGTAAGGTTGTACGTGTTTTCAGGAACCCTTAATTCAGCAGGCTTCATCATTGAGCTTGCTAAATTTTTCTCAAATGAAATAACAGATTTAGCCATTTCGGCAGCGGACTTTTCATCATATTTCAAAAGTAGAAAAGTAGAAGCAATGTGTTTTTCATAAGCTTCTAAAATCGCTGCTTTGTCATTGTTTAGGTAGTAATCACAATTTGGTAAACCAATTCCATCTTGACCGATAGAAGAAATATTTTTAGTCACATTCTTCAAATCTTGTTCAACGCCAAACCAGAAGAACATCTGAACTCCTATTTTGTGAGATTCAGCTATTATTGAAACAATTTCTTGTCGTGATTTAATATTTTTAATTTTATCTAACTCAGCTTGAATTGGAACTGCCCCTCGTTTATTTCGGACATCCATAGAAATAAAAGAAGTGAAATAGTCGCCCAATAATTGATTTTGAGATCCTTTCTTAGTTGTATTTTTAGTTGCCTCCACTAATATTTCAGTCAATTTTACTTTGTTTGCTTTATCCAATTCATTGAAACTACCCCAACGTGATTCAGAAGCAGGAACCGGATTTTCTTTCACCCACGTTCCATTAGAAAACAAAAAGAAATCGTCTTGTGGTCGAATGGCTTTATCTAGATAATTTGTATTGATTGATTGCAAAGGCGCAGTAATTTTTACGGCAGGAACAGCTACAGTAATTTCGTCGGAAACGAGCACGTCATTTTTTGTTGTGGAACAGCTTGTGATCAAAGCGATTGTTCCGATTACTAAGAAATTTTTAATCATCTTCTTTATTTTTTTGGAGTGTAAAGCATTTCAATATGTGGAATATTATCTTCCAAATATTCTTTACCGGTGTGTGAGAAATTATGTTTTGAATAGTACGTTTCTAAATGTTTTTGAGCAGAAATTCGAATCGCAACATCACCAAACTCATCCAAGATGTATTGCATACATTTTTCCATTAAAATATGTCCAACTCCATTACCTCTAATAGATTGATCGATAACAACTCTGCCAATTGACACTTCGGGGTAAGAGGTGCCTGGATGCAAAATTCGAGCTGTAGCCACTACTTTTCCTTGTCCATCTCTGCACAGTAAATGATAGCATTTTTTATCTTTTCCATCTAAATCAAGGTATAAGCAGTTTTGTTCCACAACAAAAGCTTTTAATCTCAAAACAATTATATCATGAAATTCATTTGTTGAAATTTCACTAAAAGGTTTAATTTGCCAATTTAAATGCATGTTTATTATTTTAGTTTATTAAAAGTATTTATAAGTTATCAATCGTAAAAAATCAAGTTTGAAAAACACCTACATTATATTGTTTCTCCGCTTTTTTATGATTCGCCATTTCAATTCCCATGGAAATTACTTTACGCGTATCTGCCGGATTAATAATAGCATCGATCCAAATTCTACTGGCAGCATAATAGGGTGAAGTTTGCTCGTCATATTTATTTTTAATGGTTTCGTACAATTCTTTTTCTCTTTCAGGTGTAATTTCTTCACCTTTCGATTTCAACGAAGCCACCTCAATTTGGAGTAATACTTTTGCAGCTGCAGCGCCACTCATTACCGCTATTTCAGCAGTTGGCCAACCAACGATTAAACGAGGGTCATAGGCTTTACCGCACATCGCATAATTTCCAGCACCAAAAGAATTTCCAACGACAATTGTGAATTTTGGAACAACTGAATTAGCCATCGCATTTACTAATTTCGCTCCATCTTTGATAATTCCTCCGTGTTCACTTTTCGAACCAACCATGAATCCAGTGACATCTTGAATGAATACCAAAGGAATATTCTTTTGATTACAATTCATAATAAATCGAGCTGCTTTATCCGCCGAATCAGAATAAATAACACCTCCAAATTGCATTTCACCTTTTCCGTTTTTCACCACCTCACGCTGATTTGCAACGATACCAACTGCCCAACCATCAACTCTAGCAAAGGCGCAAATAATAGATTTCCCATAATCTGCTTTGTATTCTGTGATTTCAGAATCATCTACAACGCATTTAATTATTTCATTCATATCATATGGTTTCACGCGCTCATCAGGCATTATTCCATATACTTTTTTTAAGTCAAATT
>CAMDAO010000103.1 GCA_945888595.1 Chryseobacterium gleum
AAATCCTCCAAGTAGCATTGGGAAATTTGGTGGAGATACTGATAATTGGGAATGGCCTCGACATACTGGAGATTTCTCCATGTTCAGAATTTATGCAGATGCAAATGGAAATCCTGCTGAATATTCTCTTTCTAACATACCACTTGCCCCAAAACAACATTTGAAAATTAATATTGGTGGCGTAAAAGAAAATGATTTCGCCATGATTTTAGGGTACCCTGGACGTACAAATCGTTGGATGCCTGCTGGAGGAATTGAACAAAATGTGAAATATGCTTATCCTGCTTGGGTTGAAGGTTCAAAACTAGGAATGGATAAAATGAAAGTATATATGGATCAATCAGATGAAGTTCGTCTGAACTATGCGGGTGCTTATGCTGGAATTGCCAACTACTGGAAAAATCGTCAAGGAATGATTGATGCTTTAACGAAAGCAAAAACTGCACAATTAAAAGCGATACAAGAAACTAAATTTGATAAATGGGCGAACAAAGCAGAAAATAAAGGGAAGTATGGCAATGTTATTAGCAACATTAACAAGTTTTACAGTTTAACGAATGAAAAATCACGTCATGATAATTATTTACAACAATTATTAAGAACGAGCGCATTTGGAACTATTTCTCGTTCTTTAGGAAAACAATTGGACAATTATGCAAAAGCAGATCCAAGTAAAAGAGCAAGCATGGCAAATGAAATAAATGCTATGATTGATGATTTTTTCAAAAACATTTACCTACCTGTTGAAAAAGATGTTTTAATTGCTCAATTAAATTTATACTCAACTAAATCTGTTGGATACCAAGTTTGCCCATTTGTTGAAAAATTGGGGAAAGAAAACAATTTCGATTTCTCTAAATACGTAAATGCAGCTTTCGAATTAAGTATGTTTACTTCGAAAGAAAGAATGAAAGCTTTCTTAGATTTTCCAAATGAAAATTTATTAAATAATGATCCTTTGTTTCAACTTTCAACTGATTTGATTACTCACTTAAGTTCTAAATCGGATGCAATTGCAGCTGCACAAAATGATTTCATGGCGTCACAAAGGTTGCTTGTGGAAGGTTTACGAGTTTCTAAAATTGGAACAATTCAATATCCAGATGCCAATTCAACATTGCGATTAACCTATGGAAAAGTTCGTGCTTTACCAGCGGACAAGCGTAATGATGCAAAAGTGAATAACTATACTACAATGGATGGTATGGTGAAAAAATACAAAAAAGGAGATGCTGAATTTGATCTGCCTGTGAAATTACTAGAAATGAATAAAGCAAAAGATTACGGTCGTTTTGTAGATAAAGATGGTACTTTCCACGTTTGTTTCTTAACGGATAACGACATTACTGGCGGTAATTCAGGGTCTCCAGTATTAAATGGAAAAGGAGAATTGATTGGGTTAGCATTTGATGGAAATATCGAAGCCATGGCCGGAGACGTAATCTTTGATCCTTCTTTACAAAGAACAATAAATGTGGATATTCGTTACGTACTATGGGTAATTGAAAACCTTTCTGGAGCAAAACACATTGTTGCTGAGATGGATGTAATAAAATAAAGCAATAAAACTTCATTGAAATAGATAGGGTGATCAAAGCAGGTCACCCTATTTTTTTTCTCATTTTTCAAACTTCAGCAAGTTAAAAAATAATGGATCAATAATAAAAGTTGGGGAGACTATTATAAAATATCTAAAAAATGAGTCACTAATTAAATTCATTTCGAAGGAAAGTTGAAAAATGGTCTTTCCACAGAATTAGTTTTAAATTTTCCGCAATCGCGTTTCGCTTTTTCGCGAAATATAGCGTGAAGGAAATAATTTAGGTGCGATTTTACGAAATGGAATGAAGTAAAAAATTCCTTGGAAAGATCCTTGATTTTTGCTTACCTCCGGCGCTAACGCTTGTCTTCGAAAATTGCATTTTCTCTTCATCAATGAAAAGTGAGAGAATGATAACAGAAGTATGATTGACTGCTAGATGAATAAACTAGAATTGAAAGATATCGTTCTAGCTCCAAAGAAATATAATCTGATTCAAAATAATTAATTGAAACTCTGTAAAACATACTCATAAGCCTCATTTATTTTCACGAAGCGTTCATGAGCTATTTTTTGTTGAACTGCATTTTCGTTTGAAAAATTATCTGGATGGTGCAGCTTTGCCATTTTACGATACGAAGCTTTAACTTGCGCCAGAGTTGCACCATTATCTAAGGATAGAATCTTAAAAGCACTGGTTAACATCGATACATCAATTGATTTAGTCCTCGAACTACTTATTCTCTTTTTCATGAATCCATAATAAGAATAGGTATTCAAGATACTTTCTAAATCCTCTTCCGCGACATTTAACAATAAAGCCATCTCCCTCAGCATAGCCATTTCTGTTGGCACTATTTCTCCATCCACCATGGAAATACCAGCTAGAAAGTATAAAATATGTGTTTTTTTTCCATAGTCTTTCACGAAATTATTGATCCACAATGCTACACTAGCAGCCTGAATAGGTTCTGACTTGTAATATTCTAAAATTGTTTCAGAAAAATTATAGTAATTTTCAGGGAAATACGTGAGAAAATATTTTTTAATGTAGATATGTTTCTTCCCTGCATCCACTGTTTCCTTCTGAATCATTAATACGGACAAACAAAGATAGGCTTCAAATAAATTATCTCTAGTAAGTGGTAAATTTTGCCTAAAAACTCCGTTCTCAACCTTTCTTAAGCCATATCGACGTCTCTGATACAGAATCACTAACGTAAGGATTAGAATAGGAATAAGAAAAGCTAAAGTGGCCGCCCAAACGGGAATTGTTTCTTCTTTTATCGGCTGTTTTACAATCGTTACTAAGTGACTTCTATTCACTATAGAAAGATGTATAGCGGTAATTGAAGTTGATAGTGCCATGCCTTTATTTTTCGATATCGAAGATTAATTGAGATATCGCTGCTTCAGAGAAATACTCATTAGCTGTTTCAAGTAATTCTTCGGCGGTTAATTTATCAATTGATTCATATATTTCCTGAATCGTATCTATTTGATTGAACATCAACAAACTTTTTCCTAAACCCAGCATTAATCCAGAATTACTGTCTAACCCTAAAGCTAAATGACCTTTTAATTGTTCTTTTGAAGCATTTAGTTGCTGCGTTCCTAACTTTTTATCCCGTAATAATTTTAATTCCTTATGCACCAATTCAAGGGATTTTTTTAAATATTTTGGATCAGTCCCAAGGTAAACAGACCAATATCCTGTATCAAAAAATGTAGAATAAGTTGCTTCAATATTATAAGAGTATCCATATTTCTCACGAATCGACAAATTTAATCTAGAATTCAATGCTGGTCCTCCGAGAATATTTGTTAATAAAGTCATGCTCCTGCGCGCATCGTTTATGTAACTCGGCGCTAATCCACCAATCATAGCATGTACTTGAAAATTTGATTCTTGGGTTTTTATTTTAAATTGAGAATTTCCTGAATAATCATTTTGAATAATCTCGACTTTTTTTTGCTGACAACCAATGAAATCAGCCTCTAGTATCTTTTCTAATTGTTTTCGTGGAATATCTCCAACAAAAGAAATAACCATATTGTCTGAGGTGAAAAAGCGACTAACATAATTCAACAAATGATTTCTCCCAAAACTTTTTACACTCTCTTTAGTGCCTAAAATATTATTTCCCAGGGCATGATCTTTAAAAAGATGCGCCTCAAAATCATCAAATATCTTTTCACTCGGATTGTCTAAATATGAATTAATTTCATCTAAAATAATTTCTTTTTCCTTTTGAATCTCCTTCAATGGAAAGGAAGAATTAAGGGTAATATCTGCTAATAACTCCGAAGTTCTTTTACAATGATTTTTCGTGAAGGAGGCATAAATACAAATTTCCTCTTTGCTAGTATAAGCATTTAGTTCACCACCAACGGAATCTAATCGGGACAAAACATGAAAAGCTTTGCGCTTATTTGTCCCTTTAAAAATACAATGTTCTAAAAAATGAGCAAGCCCTTCTTCATCTGGATTTTCAAATCGTGAACCAGCTAAAATAGTTACTCCCATATGTGCAACTTGAGCAAATGCATGCAAATAAACTACTCGAATGCCATTTGACAACTGAAAAACTTCAGGCTTTATTTCGTACATCAAGGGTTTTTTCTATAGATTTTCCATTCATTATTTTCTTTCTCAAAAATAATGCGGTCATGCAAGCGAGATGGTCTCCCCTGCCAAAATTCAATTAATCGTGGTTTTAGCAAATAACCTCCCCAATGCGGTGGTCGAGGAACAAAATCTGGAAATTTAGCTGCTATTTCACCAACTCTTTCTTCTAAAACACTTCGTTCTATTAAAACATCACTTTGGTGGGAAGCCCATGCTCCGACTTGACTTCCTCTTGGCCTTGTAGAAAAATAAGCATCACTTATGGTATCACTTACTTTCTCAACGGTGCCTTCAATTCGAATTTGACGTTCATTTCCTGGCCAGAAAAATAACATCGATGCATTATTATTCTTTTCTAGATCTTGTCCTTTGTGACTATTATAATTTGTATAAAAAACAAAAGATTCGTCCGTTAACTCCTTTAAATACAAAACTCTAGAACTTGGTCTGTTTTCAGAGTCAACCGTTGATAAAACAAAAGCGTTTGACTCTACTTCCTTGGAATCAAAAGCATCTTTATACCATTTATTAAAAAAAGTAAAAGGTTCTTTTCCAAAAAAACCATCTAACTGTCCGTGATCAAAATCTCGGTGATCATTTTTGATTTGTTCTAGAAAATCATCCATACTTTTAATTTTTATTCATCATCACTGAAACCGTCTTCAAGCTCACTCTCTTCATCTTCTTCATCCTCATCAAAATCTACCTCTTCCTCATCAAAATCTGAACTTGGTGCTGAATACACTTTCTTTCCTGTTGGACTTTCTGTCTCCACTTCCTTCTCTTCTTGTTTTGCAAGAGGTTTTCGACTAATTTCCTTATCTAATTCTTCTCTGTAAGGGAAAATATCTACAATTGGGGAAACGATAATGGAAGGAATTAGGTAATCAACCATTAAAGTGGATAAGCTTTCTTTCAGTTTATCAAAAGCATCTTTCACAGAATTTGCTGTTACCAAGAAATTTTGAGCCACTTTTTTCTTTTTCTCCACCTCACCATCAACACTTGACCCTTCGCTTTCAAACGTGATTTTACATTTATACCACACATCACATTCTTCATAATGAAAAATATCGTGAATTTCAGTACGGCTTATTCCAACTACGTTGAATTCGCCTCTAATAATTTGACCTAATTCTTCATAGATTCGTGTTTCAGCATCTGTAAACGTCATTGCGCATAGCAAATAAGGCTCAGAAACACGTTTAAAAGTTCCATTTTCTAGTTGTTTTGTATATTTAACCTTTACCGTAAACCAATTATTCATATTCTTTTGTTTAGTTCTTTTTTCTGTATTTTATTCTATTTATTTCTTTGCTGCACAAATAAAATCGTACAAGGCAAATATAAACAGAGTAATTGAGTTTTTTAGGAGGACGTTATCAATTTTTATACACAATTTATAAAATAAATTATGAGTTATATTTTATACCTTTTTTCAAAATAATGTAAGCACTGTTGAACAACTTTACGATGACAGATGATCCTACAATATCATACTGCGAGTCAGGTTGATTCGTGATTTCATAGTTAACACCATCAACAATAGCGCTCACACCGCCCATGATATTTCTATAAGCAAAAACATTATTTTTTAATTGATAATCAGTTGGAATAAAATTGGAAACTTTTATTTTTTCGTTATTAAAAAAAACATACACATAACTATTTTCACTCCACACCACTAGATCATCTTTCACTTCCCAAAATTTAGCAGAAAAATTACTAAATTGTTGTTTATGTCCCTTTCCAGAGTAATTTAAATTTCCATTTAAATCCTCGTAAACAACGAATCCTCTTCCAGCTCTATATTTCCCCATGAAAAAAGATTCCACATCTATAAATTCTCCTTTGTCAAAGACTGAAAATGTTCTATTAGTTGGATCATTTAAGGTAATTATATCGGTTCCCCCTTGAAATTCTATCGCTCCATTCCAAACGCCTAGATCATAGATAGTACCATTCCAAAATATTTTATAAAAATTACCATTATCCCTAAAAGCAACAATATTTTCTCCTACAAAAACAGGCATATATAAATCATCAACCACCGTATAAAGTGGGTAAACTGATCCTTTCCAAAAGGCATTAACCGTATTATATCTTAAATCCTCGTAAACAATAATACTATCTCTCACTTCAAATGATCGACCGTTATACGTCAAAGTTCGCATTTTTCCGGCATCCCACATATTAATAGTTCCTGCCACTTTCCATCCCAATAAATGATCAGAAACCTTATATTCGACTGTTAGGTTGGTCAAATCTTTCGGTGAAGTGCCATCGTAGAGTCTCAAATTCCCTTTATTATCAATGTAAGCAACGAACTCATCGCCCGCTTTGTATTCAACAATTTGTTGAAATTCTACAATCTTAAAATTATTATCCTGAAAACTTTTGAAATAATTATTAAAATCAACGAAAGGGATGACATTTTGAGAAAAACTCAATAAGGGAAAAAATAAAATAAAAATATATTTCATACTTCAAAAGTAATCAATAATTAAACCGAAAAAAATAGACTTTTGTATTTTAGTGAGTTTTTTCTATTCCATTCGACCTTTATGAATAATCATTAACAAGTTATTCAAACCTTTCATAACTTTTATTCCGTTTTTTGAATATTCTTAACTAGTTTTACCATTCAAAAAAAATCAGAACTTAATGAATAAACTTTTTATCACAGCATTTTTGAGTGCAACCACTCTTTCTTCCTTTTCTCAAAAGAAAATAGAATATGTAGAGTACGATTTACCAAATGGGATACATGTCATTTTACATGAAGAACACGCTACACCTATAGTAGCAGTATCCATCTTATACCATGTTGGTTCTAAAAATGAAAAAGCAGATCGAACAGGATTTGCACACTTTTTTGAACATTTGTTATTTGAAGGATCAGAAAATATCAAGCGAGGTGAATACAGTGCTTTGGTCGAAAAAAATGGAGGTGAATTAAATGCAAACACTTCAAACGATCGTACGTATTATTATGAAGTATTGCCTTCTAATCAATTAGAATTAGGTTTATGGTTGGAAAGTGAAAGATTACTGCACGCAAAAGTTGAAACCACTGGAATTGAAACTCAACGTTCAGTAGTGAAAGAAGAGAAAAGACAACGTGTAGATAATCAACCATATGCAACTTTTATCGGTGAAATATTTAAAAGAATGTTTATCGTGCATCCTTATAATTGGCAGCCAATTGGAAGTATGGAACATCTTGATGCAGCAGTAGAAAAGGATTACATTGATTTTTATAGAACTTTTTATGTACCAGCTAATTCAACATTATCGATTGCTGGAGATATCAATATTGAGCAAACAAAAAAATGGATTTCTAAATATTTCTCTACGATCCCTAAAGGTCAAGCAATTAATCTTTTTCGTGATTTTGAAACGTTATCAAATGAGGCTTTTCTGAGTAAATATGCAGTTGATAAATCTAAATTTGATTCGAAGGATTTTATGAATTCAAAAGATCCAATCGCAAAAAAACTAATTGCAGCTGAGTCAGCAAAACC
>CAMDAO010000104.1 GCA_945888595.1 Chryseobacterium gleum
TTGTGAAATAACTGCATAAAGTTTGTTTTCAAGCTCTTCAGGATGCATTTTAACTCCTCCAGAATTAATAACAAAATCAACTCTCCCTTTATATATAAAATGTTTATTATCAATAATTTGAACATTATCATTTGTAGTAATACTTCGGGTCTCTAAAATAGGGGAGTGGATCACCAATTGACCATCTACTTCTGAGAAAATAGTTTCTCCTAATGCAGTATAAGAATCTTCATAGATTAGCCCAACTTTTCGCATAGCAATATGCGAGATAGTTTCAGTCATTCCATACGTGTGAAAAACGGTTAATTTGTTGTTTTTTAATTTAGTAATTAAGGTGGGAGGGATGATACCTCCACCAATTATTATGTTTTTAATTCTTGTAAGTTTTTCAGGATTCGAGTCGAGAGAATTACTCAACTGCAAGGGAATCATTGCGACAAAATCAATTTCGACGTCTAAATTTTGAAACGGTTGACTATTAATTGCAACAACGTACAAGTTAAGATGAAAAAAAATAGCCCTTACAATCATCATTTTACCTGCAATCGTTTCAGGTGACAAACATAATAATGCGCTTTGATTTTTCTTTAAACTTAAAAACTCACCAGTCTGCTTTGCAGATTCTATCATTTTAGATTTCAATAATTTAATGGATTTAGGTTTCCCCGTTGATCCTGATGTAAAAGTTGAAATAGACGCATCGTCATTAAACCACGCTAGAATAAAATCTTCAACTGATTTCTTGACTTCATCTGGGGCATCAAGATATATAATGTTATACGTCAGCACGAAATTGGTTTATGGAATGAAATTTGAGCTTTAAAGTTAATTACTTTTATAAGAAAATAGGACGTGATTTTAAAAAATTAGAGTAAATTTATATATCAAATAATTACAAGTATGAAAAAAACAATTGGAATATTCGCTATAGCCCTCTTAACAATGGCTTTTTTTATGGATAATCATAATTCGGAGGTGAAGCCAGCTGGAGGAATTAAATTTTTAAATATCTCATTAGAAAAAGCAAAAGAATTAGCTGAAAAATCTGAGAAAATTATTTTTATTGATGCGCATACAACTTGGTGCGGGCCCTGTAAAAAAATGGCTGCGACTTCTTTCCAAGATGAGGAAGTGGCTGAAGCATTTAATTCTAAATACATTAACTTAAAAGTTGACATTGAAAATGACCCTGATGGTCAAGAAATTGCTAGAATGTATAAAGTTCAAGCCTATCCAACGTTACTTTTTATTAATAGCAGAGGAAAACTTCTTAAGACTTTAGTTGGTTTTCAAACTGCTGATAAGCTGGCTGCTGTTGCTAGCACAATGGAATAGTTCTTAATTTTTTCTTGTTTTACACTTTAAATACCATTGCCTAATTAATTTCTTTTTAGTAAATTTGCTCTAGAGGTTCATCCACAGAGTTGGTAAAGTAACCTTATCTCGCAAGAGAGCCCATGCAGATTATTCTTGAAGCAATATTTTTTACCTTAAGGGGAGTCTTTGTTAACTAATGGCGGGCCGCAACTTTCTATGAAAGTGGAGGAGAAATCCAAACAGCGGATTACAACGGTTATCGGTTACCCTAAACGTGTTTTCTGTCTTCAGAAAACCCAGCTGCATGGGTTTTTTTTCTTATGAAGATCTGCAAAAAAAAACAGATGTATTAACTACACCTGCTTTTCGATTTAATTTTTGTTTTGATTATTTCCCCTCTGGACTGGCAAAAAATGCTTTTACTTGAACATCTGCAGGATCAACAGTTCGAGCGATTTCCCAATATGATTTTGCTTTTACTTTGTCTTTCTCAGGTGATAACAAATAACATCCACCTAAATACTTTGCTGCTTCCATTACACCTGCCTTATTTGCAGGGAGAATTTTTTCTTCAGGAGTTAATAATTCTAAATATTTTGTAAATGAATTTTTAGCTAACCATTTTTCATTTTTAACATCTTGTCTACATATTGACCTACCAAGTCCCAAATAACCAGCAGTGTATTCTGGAGATCGCGCAGTAAGATTGGCATAACAACTGTCAGCTAACACATAGTTTTTTGGCCCATAGAAATATGCTCTTGCAAGATCACTTGTTTCGGCTACCGTAAGATTAGCAAAAGACCCTGCTCGTTTTTTCTCATAAGCATCAATAGCTTTGACGTATTGCTTGGTTTTCATATGCATTTTTGCAATTTCACCATATAATTCACTTCCCTTTTTAGGATCAGCTTTTGCAGCATTTTCTAATTCTATAATTGCTAAAGAATCATTCCCTGTTTTAGAAAGTAGATATCCTTTGTACTTGTAATCAGTAGCTACAATTTTATCTGTAGGAACGATGCTGAAAAATGCGGTACTCGCTTTTAATCCTTTCTGATAAGATGCTTGTAAATCATTCTCAGCACACTCGTAATATGAATAGGTCAACATTCGCTCAATGTAAAAATTTTCCATTCCATTTGTTTGAACTTGGATTAATTCATTGATTGCTTCACAGTATTTTTTACCAGAAAAAAGGGAAGTAGCATATTTATATCTCGCTTCCGTACTATTGTTTAATGCAAGGTATTTCTTCCAGTTTTCAATTGCTCTTTTCGACTGATTAAATTTCATGTTTAATTCCGCATTTTCTCTATACGCAGGTGCGTAGGTCGGGTCCAAAACTTGCGCTTCAATGTATTTAGAATTAGCCAATGAATCTGCTCCAGATCTTTGGTATAATTTAGCTGTACGAACAATTGCCTTAGGAGATTTTGGATTTAACTCCAATGCTAAGTTATAATTCTTAATCGCTGGACTACCATTTCCAGGAGTTTTCTCTTGCAATGCATCACCTAACAGCAAGAAGTTCTCAGGATTTTTAGGGTCTAGTGTAATTGCTTTATTTAATAAGACAATTGCTGCATCCAATTTTTTGAATTTTGGCGTTCTGATATAAATACTAGCCGTCTGACGCATTATTTCTGGATTCTTATTTTTGGTCAGAGTAAATGCTTTCGCAATATGAATATTTGCGGCAGTTGTATCACCTTGAAACCACAAATATTTCGCTAAGCCAATATAATTTAATGCTCCTACCGGATCAATCGTTACTCCTTTTTTCCACATGATATTTGCAGAATCTAAATCACCATGCTCCAAATAGTTTTCTCCTGAATAGAAGTAGTAATCTGCCCGAGTTGGTTCCTTCGCTATTAAAGTTGAGAATTCTTTTCCAGCCACCTCAAATCGTTCGTTTTCTGTTTTTTTTCGAGCATCTTCAAGTGTTTGACTGTGTGACACAGAAGCAAACAACATCGAGAAAGCAATAACTTTAAAAGTTTTCATACATCAAATTTTTATTTTAAATCATTATTGAGTTTCGAACAATCAATTCCCTTGCCAAATATTTAAATATGCTCAAATATGGCTCGCAAATGTACTATTTTTTTAATAAAAGAGGAGATAATGGTAAATAAATAGGAAGAGTTTTCATTATTTTTCGGTACTAATCTGAATCATTCTAATAGGAGAATTTGACGGCACCAAAGATGACTTCTGAATAATTAATTGTCCTTTTTCTCCGGACAGAAAATTTACAAACCCAGAATTCGCACCTTGTCTAGATGCTTTATTTAACGACCATAATTCTCTGGTTAAAGGATAACTCCGGTCATAAATATAGGATTGATAGGGCTTGAAACATTCTCCGTTTTCCTTTTCAGATAAACTAACAACCACTAGACCATTTAGGAAATCTAATACAGCGGCATCATCTTCATCACTAATCCAATTCACCCCAATAACACCCAAAGCACTTGGGTGATCTTTTATATATTTTATCACTTCCTCATTCGATTTCACAGCAAACACATTCTCCGGAATCGCTGCTTTTTTAGTTAAATCTTGCATGTATTTGAAATTAGCAGAGTTTTGATTATCAAACACAACGACTATATCACCTTTCGAAGAAGGCCATTTTTTTACTTTACCAGTTAATATTTTTTTTAATTGATCTACGCTCATTGTTGTATCCTGATTAGCCGGATTGACAATCAAAGCAACTGCATCGTCTGCAATTTTCTCGCTTCGAACTTCAACTTGTGATAAAAGTAATTTCGCTTTTTCTTCCTTCGTGAAATCCCTAGAAATAAAAATAGTTTTTGTTTTATTTTTCAAGAGGGCATCTATCGCTTCAAGTTCTGTGCAATATTTAGCATCAAGCTGAGATTTATGAATTAGACCCTCATATGTATACAAACAAGTTGTAAAAAGTGGCTTGTAAGATTCTTCAATAAAAATTGCTTCTTTTGCACCTGAGTTTAATTGAGAGTTAGTATCTGTGCATGATTGAAGTACAAAAAGTGTTATTGCAATCGCTGCTATTTTAATTGTTTTCAGCTTTTTCATGAATTGAATGATATTAGAAAACAAAGATACATCTTCGCAAAGGATTTTCAATCACTCGCGAAATAACTTTGCATGTGACAATCGTCAGAAAGCTTTCTTTTATGCTAGAATTGCTATGAAAACTAATAAATGATGATAAAATTAGGGTAATACATATAAATTTAATAAGCCCTTGCATCGTTGGGATTTTTTAAAAAAAAATCGGAAATGATACTTTTTTGCAGGAGTATAATTTCTTCGAATAATAGCATGATAAGTTTTTACTTTAAGTTTATTGATAAAAGTTCCCAATTTTTCTTTTTCTTTTTATATTACTTCGGGATTGCTTCAGATGAAGATAGATAGTTGTTTGTTTTTGATAGTTAGCTTTCATTATAAATTATTTTAATATCTGATTTTCAATGTATTAATTGCTCTTAAAAGTTATTCACGAAAATTGTTAAAAACAAGAATAGATAAACTATTAAAAGCTAAACTCTTTTAATTAATTTTGCGCTCAATTTGGGGAATGTTTTTCCAAGTTTGAAACTCAAAAAAAGCGCTTAAAATGCCAAAAAATAATTCATACAAGTCTATTCTTATCATTGGAAGTGGGCCAATCGTTATCGGTCAAGCATGTGAATTTGATTATGCTGGATCTCAAGCAGCTAGATCACTTCGTGAAGAAGGAATTGAAGTGACAATCATCAATTCAAATCCGGCAACCATCATGACAGATAAAGTGATTGCGGATAACATCTATTTATTACCACTTGAATCAGACAGTATAATAGAAATATTGAAAAAACATAAAATTGATGCGGTGCTTCCAACAATGGGGGGGCAAACAGCATTAAATTTATGTATTCAATGTGATGAAATGGGAATTTGGGAAGAATACGGTGTAGAGATTATTGGAGTAGACATTAAAGCCATTGAAATTACAGAAAATAGAGAAGAGTTTAGAGAATTGATGATGAAAATTGGGATTCCAATGGCGCCTCAAAAAACAGCTAAATCTTTTTTAGAAGGAAAAGAAATTGCTCAAGAGTTTGGTTTTCCATTATGTATTCGAGCTTCTTTTACCTTAGGAGGTGCCGGAGCATCTATTGTCTATGAAGCTAAAGATTTTGATAATTTATTAGATCGCGGTCTACAACTTTCGCCTATTCACGAGGTGATGATTGACAAGGCGCTTTTGGGTTGGAAAGAATTTGAATTAGAATTATTACGAGATTCGAATGACAATGTGGTAATCATTTGTTCGATTGAAAATTTTGACCCAATGGGAATTCATACAGGAGATTCAATTACAGTAGCTCCAGCGATGACACTTTCAGACCATACTTTTCAGAAAATGAGAGATATGGCTATTTTAATGATGCGTTCAATTGGTAATTTTGCAGGAGGTTGTAATGTTCAATTTGCTGTATCACCGGATGAAAATGAAGACATTATTGCCATCGAAATCAATCCAAGAGTTTCTAGATCTTCTGCCTTAGCTTCAAAAGCAACGGGATACCCTATTGCTAAAATTGCATCAAAACTTGCTATTGGTTATCATCTAAATGAATTAGATAACCAAATTACCAAAACAACTTCTGCCTTATTTGAACCGACGTTAGATTACGTTATCGTTAAAATACCTCGATGGAATTTTAATAAATTCCCAGGTACTGATAGAAAACTTGGGTTACAAATGAAGTCAGTTGGAGAAGTGATGGGGATTGGAAGAACATTTCAAGAAGCCCTTCAAAAAGCGTGTCAATCACTTGAAGTTGATAGAAATGGCCTTGGTGCAGATGGAAAAGAATTAACAAACCAAGATGAAATACTACACAGTTTAGAATTCGCAAGTTGGAATCGTTTGTTCCACATTTATGATGCAATTAAACTCGGGATTCCCTTTAAAAAGATTGTTGAAAAAACGAAAATTGATATTTGGTTTTTAAAACAAATAGAAGACTTGATAAAACTTGAACGAAAAATTGAAAAGTTTCATCTAGGAACCATGCCAAAAGAATTACTCTATGAGGCAAAGCAAAAAGGATATGCAGATAGACAAATCGCCCATTTATTGAGGTGTTTAGAATCTGAAGTTCATGCTAAACGTGCTGAATTCAATATTAATCGCGTTTACAAACTCGTTGACACATGTGCTGCTGAGTTTGAAGCCCTGACTCCTTATTATTATTCTACTTTTGAATATGAGAATGAAAGTATTTCGAGTACAAAGAAAAAAGTAGTGATTCTAGGTTCAGGTCCAAATAGAATTGGTCAAGGTATCGAATTTGATTATAGTTGTGTTCATGGAGTTATGGCGGCGAAAGAATGCGGTTATGAAACAATTATGATAAATTGTAATCCAGAAACTGTTTCTACAGATTTTGATACTGCAGATAAATTGTATTTCGAGCCTGTTTTCTGGGAACATGTATATGATATCATAAAACATGAAAAACCTGAAGGTGTGATTGTTCAATTAGGTGGACAAACAGCGTTGAAAATGGCGGAAAAACTAGAGCGACATGGAATCAAAATTATTGGAACTAGTTATCAAGCATTAGATTTAGCAGAAGATAGGGGAAGATTTTCTAAAGTTTTAGAAGAAAATAACATTCCTTTCCCGAAATATGGAATTGTTGAAAGCGCAGAGCAAGCCATTGAATTGTCAGATACTTTAGGTTTCCCATTATTAGTTCGTCCATCTTATGTATTGGGTGGACAAAAAATGAAAATTGTTATCAATAAAGAGGAATTGGAGCATCATGTTGTTGATATAATCAACGAAATGGGGAACAATCAGATTCTTTTAGATCATTTTATTGGTGGAGCAATTGAAGCGGAAGCAGATGCAATTTGTGACGGCGAAGATGTTTATATTATTGGAATAATGCAACACATAGAGCCGGCGGGAATTCATTCAGGTGATTCATTTGCGGTGTTACCTCCTTACAACTTAGGAGATTTCGTTATGCAGCAAATTGAAGATATTACTAAAAAAATTGCCATTGAATTAAAAACGGTTGGATTAATCAACATTCAGTTTGCCATTAAAGACGACAAAGTATATGTAATTGAGGCAAATCCAAGAGCTTCTAGAACGGTTCCTTTTATTGCTAAAGCCTATGATGAACCATACGTAAATTACGCAACAAAAGTAATGTTAGGGGAGAAGAAAGTAGCTGATTTTAATTTTAATCCTCGTAAAGAAGGGTACGCGATAAAAATACCAGTTTTCTCGTATGAAAAATTCCCAGATGTTAAAAAAGAATTAGGACCAGAAATGAAATCAACAGGAGAAGGTATTCG
>CAMDAO010000105.1 GCA_945888595.1 Chryseobacterium gleum
GCCATATCCAGCAACGGCTTATTTAAAAGGATTTTTAAACACCCAGAATATCCCTTCTTATCAAGTTGATTTAGGTATTGAGGTAATTTTAAAATTATTTTCAAAGGAAGGACTAACTCAGCTTTTCGCAACAATTGAACAAAAAGAAATAAATTTAAGTGATAACAGTGCCCGAATTGTCAATTTAAAACAAGAATACATCAAGTCAATTGATCCAGTTATTTCCTTTTTACACGACACAAATTCGACCATCTCTCACCTGATTTGTGAACGCAACTATTTACCTGAAGCCTCTAGATTTCAGCAATTAGAAGACTTAGAATGGGCGTTTGGAACCATCGGAATACGAGATAAAGCAAGACATTTTGCTACCTTGTATTTAGAAGATATTTCTGACTTAATTATTGAAGCAATTGACCCACACTTTGGATTTAGCAGATACGCCGAAAGACTTGGTAGATCAGCTTCCACGTTTCATGAATTAAATACCGCCTTGCTGGGTGAAAATACATATATAGACTCACTATTACTAGAATTACTGCAAGAAAAAATAGAACTAGAAAAACCAACCTTAGTTGCTATTACAGCGCCATTTCCGGGCAATTTATACAGTGCGTTCAAATGTGGGCAATGGATTAAGAAAAATCATCCTCAAATAAAAGTCACACTAGGTGGAGGGTACGCAAACACAGAATTAAGATCTTTAACTGAAATACAAGTATTTAATTTCTTTGATTTTATTACCTTAGATGATGGAGAAGCACCACTATTACATCTAATTGAATATTTGGAAGGAAAGAGAGAAATCGAGAATTTAAAAAGAACATTTTCCGTAAATAATCAAAAAGTAATTTATTACAACGGTTCTACCCTCCCCGACTTTAAGCAAAAAGATGTGGGCACTCCAGATTATTCCAATCTACATTTACGAAAATATTTATCGGTGATTGAAATTGCCAATCCAATGCATCGATTATGGAGTGATGGCAGATGGAATAAACTGACATTGGCACATGGTTGCTACTGGGGAAAATGTACTTTTTGTGATATTTCTCTTGATTACATCAAAACATACGAAGCAGCGACAGCGACTATTTTAGTGAACAGAATCGAAGAATTAATCGCTCAAACAGGAAGTAACGGTTTTCATTTTGTAGATGAAGCAGCACCTCCAGCGCTCATGCGAGAAGTAGCATTGGAAATTATTCGAAGAAATTTAACGGTCGTTTGGTGGACCAATATTCGATTTGAAAAAAGTTTCACTTATGATCTTTGCAAATTATTATCGCTGTCTGGCTGCATTGCCGTTTCTGGAGGATTAGAAGTCGCTTCTGACCGATTACTTCGACTGATAAACAAAGGAGTTTCGGTAGCTCAAGTGGCGAAAGTAGCAGACAATTTCACCCAGGCAGGAATGATGGTTCACGCATATCTAATGTATGGATTTCCAACACAAACAGAACAAGAAACAATTGATTCACTAGAAGTTGTGCGACAATTATTAGAAATTGGAGCCATTCAATCAGGATTTTGGCATCAATTTGCGATGACTGCGCACAGTCCAATTGGATTAAAACCAGAGGATTTTAATGTTACTAATTTAATTCCTGAGATGGGAACATTTGCAAATAACGATCTGTATCACTCAGATAAAACAGGATGCAATCACGAATTATTTAGTGACGGATTAAAAAAATCATTGTTCAACTACATGCATGGAATTGGATTTGAGCTTCCTTTAAATAAATGGTTTAATTTTAAAACGCCTAAAACAAGTATCCCTAAAAACTATATTGAACGCTGTATCGATTTGAATGATGAAAAAGAGATTAAACCGAGTTCAAAAATCATTTGGATTGGGCCTAAACCTTCTATTCGGTTTTACACCAAGGTAAAAAAAGGAAAAACGCTTAATATGGCTTCTGTCTATTTTAGCACAAAAAAAGAAGATGTTGAAGTAATTGTAAAAGAAGATATTGGAAATTGGCTTTTAAAAATTCTTCATGAACTTGCTGTTCAATCAAAAAAGACGTACACTTTTGAAATGCTGCAAAATGAATTTAATGCACATTCATTCGGTGAATTCTCACTTTTTTGGAATAGTTATACCATAGCACAGCTTCGAGATCATGGTTTAATAATAACGTGAGGTCGATGAATCTTTGATACTCAGATTGTTTGTGAACTTTCAATTTCTCCTTTTTGTTTTTATCTTTGTCTTATGCGTATAGATATTCTTACTGTGCTTCCAGAATTGCTTGATAGTCCATTTTCGGCTTCTATTATGCAAAGAGCTCAAGACAAAGGTCATGTTGAAATTCACATTCATAACATTCGCGACTATTCTACCAATAAGCATCATAAAGTAGATGATTACCAATATGGCGGTGGGGCTGGAATGGTACTGACGATTGAGCCAATTTCTTCTGCAATTGAAAAATTAAAATCCGAGCGCACGTATGATGACATCATCTATATGTCGCCCGATGGGGAAGTATTGAATCAGTCTATTTGTAACACGATGAGTTTATCAGAAAATCTGTTAATTCTTTGCGGGCATTATAAAGGAGTTGACGAAAGAATTAGAGAACACTATATTACACGAGAAATATCAATCGGATCATACGTTCTTTCGGGTGGTGAACTTGGGGCGGCAGTTTTAGTTGATAGTATTGTTCGATTAATACCAGGAGTATTAAATGACGAAACGTCAGCATTAACCGATTGTTTTCAAGATGACTTGCTTTCCCCTCCCGTTTATACAAGGCCACCCTCTTTTAATGGTTGGGATGTACCAGAAGTATTATTATCAGGTGACTTTGCAAAAATTGATAAATGGAGAGAAGAAAAAGCCATGGAAAGAACAATAGAGAGAAGACCAGATTTATTGAAAGATTAAAAAAAGCATTAAAAATTCAACATTAAAAAAACATGGAAGATATTCAAGTGTATATAGATTTATTAAAAAGTGGTAAAACAATTCTTTATCCATCAGACACAATTTGGGCTTTAGGATGTGACGCAACGAATGAGGAAGCATGTCAAAAAATAATGCAGTTAAAAAACAGAACTGAGGGAAACAGTTTTATTATTTTAGTAGATGGCTGGCACATGGTCGAACGATATATACCCGAATTTCATGAAGTGTGCTATGAAT
This sequence comes from Chryseobacterium gleum, assembly GCA_945888595.1. Lineage (GTDB taxonomy): Bacteria > Bacteroidota > Bacteroidia > Flavobacteriales_D > Crocinitomicaceae > CAIUKX01. The sequence continues at coordinate 3,158 of CAMDAO010000105.1, forward strand.
TAGGTGATTTGGCTGAAAAACCTTTGACAATTGTTTATCCAAATGCTAGAAATATTGCTCCATCCGCATTAGCAGCCGATGGGTCAATCGGAATTAGAATAACAAACGACCCCACATGCGTCAAACTAATAAAGGGAATGCGCAAACCTTTGATTAGTACCTCTGCAAATTTTTCCGGGAAACCTTCTCCACAGAGCTTTGCTGAAGTATCAGATAAAATAAAAGCAAATGTTGATGTAATAATTGAAGAACGGTTAAAAGAACAGATGACCACCCCTTCTCAAATTATTAAAGTAGATATTGATGGGACTTTTAAAATTATAAGAGCTTAATTATCAAGATTTAACTTCAAAAAAAAACGAAGATCTCATCTAGAAATCTTCGTTTTTTATAACTCTTTTTTATATAATTTATTTAAATAAATTAAGATGTCCATTTAATAAATACCTCTTATCTGACATTGTTTCTTTGAATTCAATTCGCCAAATATACGCACCATCTTGTACAAGAACACCTCCGTAGGTTCCATCCCACCCAATCGTAGCATCGCTTGACTCAAAAACCACTTGTCCCCATCTATTATAGATAATTAATCGATAATCTGTTGGATCATATCCTGACGTGAAAATAGGTTTAAATACTTCATTGTATTCATCATGATCTGGTGTAAAAGTATTTGGTATATAAAATACTAATATATCTTTAATCAATACCGTTTTAACTAATGAATCAATACACCCATTTGAAGACGTGGCAATTAATTTAATTGGGTACAATACATTTGCATCGGCACTATATAAGTGTGAAGGATTCACTTCTACAGACGTTACATTGTCTCCGAAATCCCAAAAATAGGATACTGCGTTCACCGACATATTTGTTAAATCAACTTGAGAATTACTAACATCGGGTGCAATTGGACTAATAGTAAACGCCGCAAGAGGAGAACTATAAACAGTTACTGCCATTTTAGCCGAATCTGAAGGACAAGATCCTGAACCACCTGCAACAACATAATTAAAAACATAATTTCCACCCAGTAAAGTGCTTGTACTCAACATTCCAGTTTGTGTCAATTGGCCAGAAAAAGAACCTTGCGCTGACCAATCTCCTCCCACATCGCCACCAACAATAAATTGATTAAGATTTAAAGAACTTATTGAACCATAGCAGAAAGCAGTATCAGCATCTAATCCAGCATTGAATACTGAAGCAACATTTATGGTAATGAAAGCAGTATCATTAGGACATGGAGCAGCTGCTGCCATTGAGTATGAAAACGTATAAACTCCTAAAGGCAAAGTAGAAATGGTAAGATCTGCAGTGGTAGGATTGAAAGTTCCACTTGGAGGCACCGTAGTTTCATTCCAAGTACCAGTATTCTGAACTCCAGCGCCGAGTAAATCGAATAAATTCACCATACTTTCTGCATTGCAATAAATCTGTGAATTGTCCGGTCCAGCTTCCCCAGTTCCTCCAAAAGTAATGATTACTTGGGCATAATTATAACATCCACCTACAGGATCCGCAATCATCACATAAACAACGTCTCCAACATCTATAACACCAGATCCCCACAAATTTGTCATATCAGTAGCATTGGTAGGAATAACAGAATGAAAAGTAGTTGTCGTATTTGGCGTGGCGTTTAAATCAGTTACCACTAAAGAAGACAAAGGAAAACTTCCGCATTGTGGTCCAGGATCTGTAATTACTATATCTGGAGCAGGCCCCACAGTGACATTGATCGTTTTAGAAATTGTTAAAGCCAAACACGGATTTGTAGGCACTCCAGTTACGGTGTAAACAATACTCGAAGTTGGTGTAGCAGTAACCACAGCACCTGTTGAAGAGCTCAATGCAGTAGTTGGACTCCAAGTCCATACGTAATCACTGATACTCGGTCCTGAAATTTCAAGTGTTGTTGGCAAACCTGCACAAATAGTAATAGAATTAACAATTGGAGCACAAGAAGTTGACGAGGGGTCAGAACCGGCAGTAAAATCGTATAAATTAGCGAATGCAGCATCTATTTGTGACGCATCAAGAATTATAGTATATTCAAATTTTTCAGAAGCACCTGGGGCAAGTGTTGCTATTTTATATGCTAATGAAATTGCTTCATCGTAATAAGATGGAGGTGCTACAGAGTTACTTAAAGGGAAAATTCCATTCCAAATATCAGAACCATCTCTGTTAGAAAAACCGCCATGTGCCACTCTAAAATTAAGACCAATAGCAGCTAAACCAAGGTATGAAGCACTTGAAGAACCATCCGCATATTGTGCAGCAGAAACCAACGCTTTTGGGCAGCTTGTTGTTGGCTGCGAAGTAATTGCGTTGTACGTGGAATAATCAAAATTTAAATATTGATTATTATCTGGATCCAAATTTCTATAATAATAGATATTATTCGCTGCAGCGCCGCTATTATTCGTTATCGTGACTTCAGTAGTATAAAACAACTGATTTGTCATCATGTGATAAACAATCTTTACAGCAAAATTATTAATAGTACCATTCCATTCAACTGAGAGACAGTTACCAGTGACAGAATAATTAGATAAGGATCCATTGATTTCAAATTGAGATGTACCAGTCCAAGTAGCATCATAGGCATTGTTACTATAATTAACCCCACCTATTTCTAAACCAAATCCATTTTCAGGACTTCCAGGGGTAAAAAAATCTCCATTGTAAGCAGCCCAGCTATTTAATTGAGGATTAGCCACAAACCCAAAATATACACTTGGATCAAATTGCCCAGACCTCGCGTGCGAACCTGCTAAAGTTGGCGCTCCTTCAAATCCATAATTATTTATTCCTACTTCTATATTGTTACCTATTAGGTAAGCACCTGACGAATTTAACTGAGCCTTTGTGGGTGACACAAAAAACAAAACAATAAAAAAGCAGATTCTATGAGTTAAATTATTCATTTGTTTATTTATAGATAAATTAATTTTATTTTTTAGGTAAGCAAAGTGTTAGAATATAATTTTTCCACCACCCTGCAGACTGAAGTTCTTTTGTTCTATTTACATGAATTTGGAGATACACCAACTGATTAGGAAAATCGACCTTATAAGTTAGTAAATTATTTGACAAACTATTAAATTTCTTGCTAGCAGATTCCATGTCGACAAAACTAATGGGAGCAATATCAAGAACATAAAACGTGTTCAATTCTTTAGTGTCATCAATAGAGACACAAAAATTTTCAGAAATGGTAGCTTTCCCATATTTAGCATGATCTTCAAAATTTTGTGAAAATAAACTATTGGAAAATAAAATAAAAAGGACAGGAAATAGTATGTTTTTTATCATATTTATTTATTGTAGATGTTTGGTAACTTAATTGTTATAATAATATTACGCAAATTTAGGTAAATAGTTGCTTTCACCAAAAAAATAATCTTGCTAACTTAGTTCATCGAAGCATTTTCTACCTTTTTTTTCTTTTGAAGAATTAAAATAACTCAATGAAATTAGGGCATTTAATGACCTGTTTTAAAAAATTATCAAAATAAATCAATAACGTTAATTTATTTTTAACATACTATTAATAAATAAAACGCTACAAATAAATCAATTAACTTTCGATTATGAGGTTCCTTTCGCCGCCTTTTTTCTAAAAAATGAAAAAAATCATTACTGCTAAGGTTAGACTTTTGATTATATTTGCAGGAAGTTATGGATCAAAAGAATTTCGCATCATATTTAAAACACCCTGTTTTTAAAGTAGCCTCGCAAATAGTTACAGAAAAAAACCTTCAAGCATACGTTATTGGTGGTTTTGTACGTGACCTTCTTCTAGAAAGACCTTCGAAAGACATCGATATAGTGGTGATAGGAAATGGCTTAGATTTAGCAAAAGAATGTGCTAGAATCTTGCGCGTGAAGAAAGTTTCCGTTTTTGAAAATTTTGGAACTGCACAATTTAAGTACAAAGATTTAGATGTCGAATTTGTTGGTGCAAGGAAGGAATCTTACCGACAAGACTCTAGAAAGCCTCTCGTGGAAAATGGTACTTTAGAAGATGATCAAAACCGAAGAGATTTTACAATAAATGCTCTTGCAATTAGTTTACATGCTGACACATTTGGAGAACTCATTGACCCTTTTGAAGGTTTAGCAGATTTAGAAAAAGGAATTATTCGCACCCCTTTAGATCCTGACATTACCTATAGTGATGATCCTTTGCGAATGATGCGAGCGATTCGTTTTGCCTCTCAACTTGGATTTAAAATAGAGCATAAAAGTTTAAACTCAATTTTAAATAATTCGCACAGATTAGAAATAATTTCTATGGAGCGAATAATGGATGAATTGAACAAAATAATTCTTTCAAAACTTCCTTCCAGAGGATTCAAATTATTAAATTCGACCAAATTACTGCATCAAT
>CAMDAO010000106.1 GCA_945888595.1 Chryseobacterium gleum
TGGAAAATAGTAGTTTTCAGTACGATATGTGTTTTATGCCTTGTATTAATCTATTTTCTTATTAAAAAACATACTTTTCGTGCAAAATTGATCGGTTTTATAAAGGATGTATTCGCTGGATTATTTTCAATTTTTAAACTAAAACAACCTATCGCTTACATTGCCCACACGGTATTAATTTGGGTATGTTATCTTTTAATGTTTGCCTTGCCCTTTTTCGCTTTAAAGCAAACAGATCATTTCCCTTTAACAGGTATTTTCCTTGGCTTTATTGCGGGTGCAATAGGTGTTGTGCTTACACCAGGCGGAATTGGGACATATCCTGTTTTAGTTAGTCTAGTAGTCGCTTTTTATATTGGAGATGAATATAAAGACGCTCTCGGCATTGGGAATGCTTTGGGTTGGATTTTATGGCTTTCTCAAACATTATTAATGATTATTTTAGGAATCATTTCATTCATTCTTTTACCAAATAATTTCAAGCAAGGAAATGTCAAGACTGCAATACATACAAGCGAAACGAACAACGATATCTGAAGCAATTCAGAAAGTGGAATTGTGGAGATTAAAAAATGATAAAATCGTTTTTACCAACGGTTGTTTCGATATTTTACATGCAGGACATGTGACGTATTTAGCACAGGCGGCGGCACTCGGAAAAAAATTGATCATAGCGGTAAATACGGATTCCTCTGTAAAAAGATTGGGAAAAGGAGATGATCGCCCCGTAAACGCTGAAGATGCAAGAGCATTTGTACTTTCTGCTTTAGGCTTTGTGGATATGGTGATTCTCTTTGACACAGATACACCCTTAGAAATAATCGAAGCGTTGAAACCGGATGTTTTGGTTAAAGGAGCTGACTATGACCCAAATGAAACAGATCCTACTTCAAAAAAATACATTGTTGGTTCTGATATTGTTCATCAATATGGAGGAAAAGTAGAAGCGATTTCTCTAGTAGATGGATTTTCTACAACAGGAATTATCAATCGGTTAAAAAGTTAATTGACATCGCATCGAAAAGTAGCTAATTGAATTTCTGTATTCTGCTTTTACTGTTTAATAATTTTTTTAATCGTATTGTTTGATTCTTGTTTAATCCATAAAAAATACGATCCTGCATTCAATTCTTCTACATTTAAACAGATTGAATCTTCAAAATATTCTTTTGTGAAAAGAACTTTCCCACTAACATCTAAGATTCTTATCTCAGTAGTTTCACTGCTTTTTAATTTTATATTCAACTGACTTTCAAATGGGTTTGGTTGAATAGTGAAATCTGAATCATTCAAATTCTCTAATTCATTTACACCTATTATTTGTGATACAGTTTGTGTTCCGCAGTGATTTTGAGACGCTAAAGTAACCGTATAATTACCAAATGAGGGAAAAGTATAACTTGGACTTTCCAAGATAGAATTCTCCGGGCCAAAATTCCAATAATACGATAAATCAGTGTTACTCGATGTATTCGTAAAATCAACTTGTAATCCATTCATTGTATAGGTGTAGCTCATATTGGGCAATGAATCAATGATTATATAAATATCCGCGGCGGCTTCAAAATCGCAAATACCTCCAGAGGTGGAGATGGTCACAATAAATGTCCCAGATTGAGTGGGAGTTCCATCAATAGTAAAAAGACCCCCTGAGAAAGTTCCTGTTACCCCAGACGGTAATGGTCCTCCAGAAACACTTCCTTCAGAAACCCCAATCGTAGAACTTGAACCACTAAATCCAAATGTAATGGGAGAAATCGATGAGGTCAAACAAACTGTTTGTGAATCACTTAGAAAGGCAGAAGTTAAATACAAGGAGGACGGCGCCGCAACATTTACAACTACAGAATCAAAAGCAGTACATGCATTTATAGTGACTGTATATGAAATAATAACACTCCCTTCTGCAATACCAGTTACAAAACCATCGCCATCAACAGCGGCAGTTAAAGGGTCCGATGACAACCATTCTCCATTTGGAGTTGAGTTTAATAAAGAGACAGAGGAATTTACACAAATAGTAGCATCACCCGTATATGGATCTTGCCCAAAAATATCTGCTACAATAGGTAAAGGAAGTACGGTAATATTCATGTTATCAATAGATTGACAACTTCCATTCGTAATGGTATAACTAATCACTTCAGTGCCTTCTGATACTCCTGTCACAACACCATCCAAATCAACAGCAAGGACCAAGGGGTTGGATGTCGACCATGATCCTCCAACTGAGGTTGTAGATAAAATAATACTACCGTTTAAGCACACAAAAGGAGGCCCAGAAACGGGAATTATTGGAATCATTTCATCGACTATAATCGGAAAATTAGTTACGATTGAACTTGCATCTGTATAATAAATGTCACAGGTTCCAGAGGAAATACCGGTCACCATACCCGCGTTGTCGACTGTTGCGATGGATATATCTGAGCTAGTCCAATCTCCTCCAGGATTCGGATTTTCTAGCACTTGCGTCGTTCCTGCACAAAGGGATGTCGATTGAGCTATTGAATACGTTGAAAAAATAACAAGCAAAGAAAATAAAATTATTTTCCTGACTAATTTTATAGAGAAATTATTAAACCGGCTGAATCTGCTACTACAAGACATAAAATTCATAGTTTTATTGATGCGATACAAACATAGAGGATAATTTTTAATAAATCGCTAAATCAGAGAACTCATCCTATAATTATCCCGAAAAAAATTATTTAAATTCCGGAAATAAACTTAAAAGACCTATTTCTGAAGCATCGCATACGCCTCTTTCGGTGATTATTTTGGTGACTAAACGAGCAGGGGTAACATCAAAACCATAATTGCTCGCTGGAGTAGTTTCAGGACAAATCAAAATATTTCCAATTTTCCCATCTGCTCCTTTTCCGATTACATATCTAACCTCATCTTGGTTGCGCTCCTCAATTGGAATTTCAGTTAATCCATTATGAATCGTCATATCTAAAGTTGTAGAAGGCAGCGCAACATAAAAAGGGATATTATTGTCATTGGCCGCAAGCGCTTTAAGATAGGTCCCAATTTTATTGGCAACATCTCCTTGACGTGTTGTTCTGTCTGTGCCAACAATCACCATATCAACCATGCCGTGCTGCATTAGATGTCCTCCAGCATTGTCTACGATTAAAGTATGTGGAACGTTGTGTTTTGTTAATTCATAGCAAGTTAAATTTGAACCTTGGTTACGCGGACGAGTTTCATCCACCCAAACATGTACTTTTATTCCTTTGTTCATCGCATGATAAATCGGAGAAGTAATTGTTCCCCATTCAACACAGCCCAACATTCCAGCATTGCAATGAGTTAAGATATTGACAACCTCCCCTTTTTTTCTACGTGCTATTTCTTCAATTATTGGTAAACCATGCACACCAATCATTCGACAGGTTTCTACATCCTCTTCAACGATAGCAGCTGCCGCTTCCCAACTCGTAGTAAGAAAATCTCCTTCGCACTTATCGAGGGCATTGAGCATTTTATCTAATGCCCAAAATAAATTTACAGCCGTTGGCCGAGAAGCCCGAAGATCAGAGAAAGCTTGGTCTAAAAAAGCGCCATCTAATTGTTTTTCAATCATTTCACGGACTGCTAAATAAATTCCATAGGCTGCAGTTGCCCCAATTAAGGGAGCTCCTCTAACCGTCATTTCTTTGATCGCAACTTCGGCATCCTTGTAGGAAGTTAATTTTACAATGACAAATTCATGCGGTAACTTTCGTTGATCAATTACTTCTACGTATTTATCTTCTGTAGGCCAAATGGTTCGAAATTTTGTCATTTTTAGTTGAATTTTTTATACATCTATTTAATTATACAACAAGTGCAAGCTAAAAGCTCCGTTCTAATTATTGAAAGATAAATCAATCTCATCAAAACTAGAAACACTTTTTTTCCATGCTTTCACAGTGCCTTCGCGCACCAATTGAATGGTTTGAAATCCGGCCTGATCTGCAGCTTCTAACTCTTCTCTACTATCAGATAAAAAGAGAATTTGCGAAGGAGCAAATTGTAATTCTTGACTTATTTTTACATAGGTGTCTACTTCTCTTTTCCCTCCTGTATTTGTGTCGAAATAAGCGCTGAAATGACCACTTAAATCGCCTTTTTCACTATATCCAAAAATCAATTTTTGAGCGGCAACTGAACCAGAAGAAAAAACACCTAGTTGAATTCCTTCCTTTTTCCATTTGAGTAAATTGGGAGCTACATCAGAATAGACATGTCCTTTTATTGCGCCGGATTTATACCCTTCATTCCAAACGATCCCTTGCACAGTTTTAAGCGGGGTTATTTTTTTATCGGCTATACTCCAATCCAATAATTGTTGAATAATTTGATCTGTATCGCCTAAGAAAACACCTTCTTTTTTAGCTAATTCAACCGTTTGTTCAAAAGCTTTCTGAACTTCTGGCAATTGCTGTAGGTTTTTCAATGTGCCAATGTTAGTTCTAAAATAGGGAAAAAGAGATTCATAAACAAAAGAAACAGATGTAGTTGTCCCTTCGATGTCAGTTAATATAAACCCTATTTTTTCTTGACTCATGCAGCAAAGGTATAAATCGTCTGTTGATAACTTTACATTCCCATTAAAAATATATCTAAAAAAGAACAATTAATTTTACGTACTCACAAAATATGAAAAACATGAAAAAACTTATTTACATCTGTTTAGCAATTACACTAATTACTTTTTCTTGCATGATAGAAAAAAGAATGTATAATTCTGGTTACCATGTGAAATGGAATGGGAAGGATTTCAACTCTGAAAAAAATAGTTTTATTGCCACGGAGGATGATAAAAATGAAAAAATAACTGAATCAAAAACAACAATTCTTGATAGAATTAATAGTTCAAAAGTGGAGCCCTCTTTTGACCAGCCAAAAGTAGAAAATACTTTTTCAAATGCGACATCTTTTCATTCTACATTGCAAAAAGTTGCGGGAGAAAAACGCAAGAGTTTACCAAGTAAAATAAATTCTGTTCAAAAAGAAAATTCAATTAAAAAATCTTTTAAACAAGCACCTAAAGATGATTCGAATTTTAGCTTAATGAGAATTATTTTAATCGTCATATTAGCTATATTAATTATTACTCTTTTTAATGTTATTGATGGCCTTCTAGGTGGTTTGCTTTCATTGATTTTAGCAATTTTATTGATTTTACTAATTTTAAGATGGTTAAGTATCATATAGTCATATAATACATTTTCAAAGTTAAGAGCAATGAAGAGGGGGAAATAACAATTTTAATATTGATACTCATTCCCTCTACTTTTTTTGATAAAGGGCAATCTATTTGTGTTTCCAAATTCCTGTTCAACAAAGAATGTTTAGGTTGTGGAATGACAAGAGCAAAGCAACACCTCATTCATTTAGATTTTGCGATTGCCTATTCGTACAATAAATTATCTTTTATTGTTCTACCTATTTTAATTTTTCTCTGGAGAGGTGAATTTCTGCGCAGATTTAAAAAATTAAAAGAAGGTTCTAAAAGCTAGTATTTCCAGCCTTTTGCATCCAATTTGAATGCAATAGTTGCTTTTTCACGAATTGAACACCTCTCGTTCAATTTTACAACAAAAAACATCCCCCATTTTAATTCTTACATTACCTTTGTTCCATGGAACCAAAAGAAGATAAATTAAAAGAGGTAATATCTCACGCAAAGGAATACGGTTTTGTATTTCCTTCTTCAGAAATATATGATGGTTTAGCTGCAACATATGACTATGGTCAATTGGGTTCTGAACTTAAAAACAATATAAAAACCTATTGGTGGAAGTCAATGGTGCAAATGCATGAAAACATTGTTGGAATTGATGCATCCATTTTTATGCATCCTACAACTTGGAAAGCTTCTGGACATGTTGATGCTTTCAATGACCCACTAATTGACAATAAAGATTCTAAAAAAAGGTACAGAGCTGACGTACTTTTAGAAGAATACATGGAGAAAATTCGTCAAAAAATTGACAAAGAAGTTGAAAAAGGATTGAAACGATTTGGTGATGCCTTCGATACGGAACAATTTAAAGCGACAAACCCAAATGTTCTTAGAAATGTTGAGAAAATAAAGGCGGTTGAAGATCGCATGCGTGAAACATTAGAGAACAATGATTTAGCAGGGTTGAAAAGTTTAATTGAAGAATTAGAAATTGTTTGCCCTGTTAGTGGTTCTAAAAACTGGACAGATGTTCGTCAGTTTAACTTAATGTTTTCTACTGAAATGGGTTCTGTTGCGGGAGACGCCTCCACAATTTATTTACGACCAGAAACCGCTCAGGGTATTTTTGTCAACTTTTTGAACGTGCAAAAATCAGGGAGAATGAAAATTCCTTTTGGGATTGCACAAATTGGGAAAGCGTTTAGAAACGAAATAATCGCTAGACAATTTATTTTCCGAATGCGCGAATTTGAGCAAATGGAAATGCAATTTTTTGTCCGCCCAGGGGAAGAAATGAAATGGTATGAATACTGGAAAAATGCTCGAATTGCTTGGCACAAGGCTTTGAATTTAGGAGATAAAAATTACCGGTTTCATGACCATATCAAATTAGCACATTATGCAAACGCAGCTGCCGATATCGAATTTGATTTCCCAATGGGTTTTAAAGAATTGGAAGGAATTCATTCACGAACAGATTACGATTTAAAACAACATGAAGAGTTTTCAGGGAAGAAATTAAAATATTTCGATCCAGAATTAAATGAAAACTATGTTCCTTATGTTGTTGAAACTTCGGTTGGATTAGACAGAATGTTCTTGTCAGTATTGAGCGCTTCTCACAAAAATGAAACGTTAGAAGATGGTTCACAGCGTGTTGTCTTAAATTTACCTCCCGCGTTAGCTCCTTATAAAGTGGCCATTTTACCATTGATGAAAAAAGATGGATTACCCGAAAAAGCAAGAGAAATAATTGACAAATTGAAATTCGATTTTTTATGTCAATACGATGAAAAAGATGCGATTGGGAAAAGATATAGAAGACAAGATGCCATTGGAACGCCTTATTCTGTGACCGTTGATCATCAATCATTAGAAGATAATACGGTAACAATTAGAGATAGAGATACGATGCTTCAAGAAAGAGTGTCAATTGACGATTTATTCTTGATTATCGATAAAAAAGTGAACATGAGAAATTTATTGGTTAACTAACCTTCTCTTCATTCACAGAAAGATTTTAGGCCTGCGTTTTTTCGCAGGCTTTTTTTTATTCAAAAAATTAACTCGACGATTCTTTCTGTGCAACATCTCAACAGAATCACGTGTAAAACTTTTAGAAATCTCCTCCGGTAACATAGACAAGTCGATTAATTTTACTAGATTAAACGAAACACAATTATGTATAAGTTTTTGGTGATTATTTTTTTGTGTGTTACTGCACAATTTTTTGGACAAACTTCCGACAAATATAACAGTGATTACGCTTCCTTTTATAGGGGAGAAGAGTTGTATTCAAAAAAGCAATTTGGAGCCGCCAAATATGAATTTCGTGAATTTATTAATCAGTT
>CAMDAO010000107.1 GCA_945888595.1 Chryseobacterium gleum
GGTACTGCCCTTTTGAGGGTGGGAGAGTAAGTCGATGCCACTTTTATAAAAACTCATTCTCAAAAGGAATGAGTTTTTTTTTGACTAATTATTTACTATCTGATGGTACGCGTGTCCGCCAGCTGGCGGGTGGGAGAGTAAGTCGAACCACCAGTGGTCGGTCACAGTGCCACTTTTATAAAACCCGTTACATTAAATTGTAACGGGTTTTTTTATGTAATAGAATTTTACCGGAAAAAACAGCTTCCTATAATCTACTAAATTGTAATTAACAAAGGGAAGAAGTAGCTTATTAATACAGAATCTGAGGTTATTAAGTTCTTTACTATGGTGCATTAAGTTTGAGTTCTATACAATAAAATTCATATACAATCCTCTTGTTTGGATTTGAAACATTCTTCCCACAAAAGATATATTTACAGTCTCACTGCAACGAAGATTGGTTTTTCTTAATGTAAAAGAAAGATGAAGTTTCTCCAGAGTATATGTTGACTCATTAAATAATTTAAATTAAGCTCATTATCCCCAATTCATTGTGACTTTCTATGAAGTCGATAGGTCATTATGTAGTCAATCCCTTTAATGCTATGAAAGCTAAATCATCTGTCTGCTCATAGTCGCCTTTCCAATCGCTAAATTCTATTTCTAGTCTATTTTTTTGATCTTCTAATGACTGATCTATATTCGCTTCAAGAATTGTCAGGATTCTTTTAAAATTAAATTTCTTATTTCTTTCACCGCCAAATTGATCTTGAAATCCGTCCGTTAATAAATAAACGATGTCATCTTTATTGAGAATCAGCGACTGCTCATCATATCCATTAACAAAAGAGTCTCTAGAATCACCGATGTGTTTATTATTTATTTTACAAACAGTAAATACGCCATCTTTATAAATGATAAAGCGAGATCCTGCACAAGCGTATATTAATTGATTGGTTTCATGGTTGAAAGAACAAACGGTGATTTCCATTCCATCATTTACTTTATTATCGCCTAGCCCTCTTGGCAAAACTTTTCTTAATTTTTCGTCTAACTGATTTAGTATTTCTCTTGGTGATGTAGTTTGATTCTCAAGAACAATACTGTTGAGAAGGTTGATCCCCAGCAATGTCATAAACGATCCAGGAACTCCGTGACCTGTACAATCTCCTAAAGCAAAAATGGTGAAGTGATTAATTTTCTCCATCCAATAAAAATCTCCACTAACGATATCTTTCGGTTTAAAGAATACAGCGGACTCTTCAAACGATTTATCAAATTGGTTCCTATTTGGCAATAAATTTAATTGTATTCGTTTTGCATAATGTATACTAGATGTAATGTCTCTCTGCTGTTCTTCAATTATTTTTTGTTGTTTCCTTTTTTCGGTTATATCTCTTGCTACTGCTAAGAAACCTCTTATTTTACTTGTGCTTCCTGGCTCATATAATGAAGTTGTATGCTGGCCTAACCAAATTTTCTCACCACTTTTAGTGATAATAGGAAACTCAAAGTAAGATGAATCTTGTCCCGAAACAAAATGATTTTTATAAAGCATTTCAACTTCTTCTTGATCTTTTTCCGCTATAATAATCTTCGAATTTTTTCCGATTAATTCTTTTTTAGAATAACCGACGCGAGAAATGGATTGCTTATTTAAAAAGACAAAGTTGCCATTTAAATTACATTGGTAGATAAAGTCTTCTGCATTTTGAACAAGTAATTCAAATGTTGTCTCTAATTCCATTTTCTTAGTAACATCTTGTCCAAGAATTACTTTTACATCACTTGAAAATATTTTACAGGACCATTCAATCCAAATTATTTCATTTTTTATGGAAGTCATCGGTATTAGATATTTTTTTCCATCCTGAAATTTTGCAACTGTATAGAAGTCGGATTCACTGTCAAGTGGCAGGTAATTTGATAAAATTGAAATGTTTTTATTTAAGATTTCCTCATGATGTGCTTTAAAAAAATAAGCTATGTTTTCGCTTACATAAGTAATTTGATTGAATTCATTGATGGCAACTGTTAAAACATTTCCTTTATTAATAACTCCTGAAATGAAAAGCAATTTTGAAATAGAATCATGTCTAAGATAGGTCGTGAATATCGATAAACAAACAATAAGAATCATTATTGTAATGAATAAATATTTGTTAAAATGCACGTCGGTTGGAAATATAAAACATAGACAACTGAGCAAAAGAATGCAGATTGAGAATATAATACTTGACCTCAATTTCCCAAAAATAAATGGAATTAATGTACTTAAAACCCCAATTATTATGATGAAATAGGGGTGAAGTGAGGATAAATATAGTTCTGTGAAATTTTGTAAGAGCAGTATTGAAAAACCAATAATAAGGAGTGTTTTTGTTGCCAATCCGTTGTTTTGCTTTGTTGTAAAAATGGATAAAATGTATATAAAAACGATGGCTCCTATTGAAAGAAGTAATAATGATGTATAAACGGGAATACTTTTGTCAAGCATATAACCCGAAAAATGTGAGACACTATTAATAATTGCCGCAATCAAAATAATTCTTGGAATTAGCTTTGTTGTAATCGTATTATCTTTATTACTGAAAATGGTTTTTGTATCAAAGGATTTTATTTTATTTAATAAGTAAATGTTCAGCAATGCAAACAAGATTATTATAGAAATAATAAAGATATTTGAAGTCCAAAAAGTATTAATTACTTGTAAATTTATCGCTGATACATTGCTAAAATGGTTACCGTCAAAGGTCGCCTTTACTTCAAAAAGATAACTTCCACTTGCTAAATCTGAGTATATTACGGATGTATCTGAAGTAGATTCTGACCATATATTCGATACACCAACCAGTCGATAGCGATACTGAATGTTATCAATTTTCGGGTTGTTTACATGAAAAGTTATTTCGTTAAAATTTTGCTTTTTTGCTGAAATTTTGTCGTTTTCATAGAATCTTACGAGTGTTGGTTTTGATGGCCTTGGCAAGTTTTTTAAGACATTTGTATTGATTAGGTAAATCCCTTCAATGGTCCCTACATAGATGTTATTCCCTGTTTGATATTGGGTCCCTATTCTCGTTTCATATCCTGTAAAACCTGATTTACTATTGTATGTATTAGAACTTAAAACGGTACCATTTTTATTTAATTTCAAGACTGTAATACCTAGGTTTGTCCCTACAATTAAATTACCATGTTGATCTGAATTTAAAGTATGAAAGTTTGTAGTTACTAATTTTTTAATATCTTGTATTATTTTTCGTCGGTTGTTTTTTGTAAATCCAACAAGACCTTTTTCTAATGTAAACCACCTAGTTCCATAGATATCAATGGTGGATAAGCCAGAGTAGGTTCCAAGTTCTTTTGGGAAATCATCAATATGAGTAAAGGTTTTTATCTTACTATTAAATTGATGAATACCATTTTTTGAACCAAAAAGAATTAATTTCCCATCATATGTTTTTTGTGCGGTATAAAAATCCCGGGGAAAGGTCGAATATAAATTTTGGCAAACAGTTGTTTTGTGTGTAATGGGATTATAGCGATAAAGTCCTTCTCCACGAATCCCCATCCAAATGGTGTGGTCATCCGAGAATACAAATTGAATTTTTTTATTTTTTATCTCCTCAATATTAATTGGAGATAAAATGTTAGTCGTTGAATTATAAGTTTTTAGTCCTTCTGAAGTGCCAAGATAGATGTTTTCACCTAACTCACATGCACTCGTTGAATTAAAATTAAAAACAGTAAAATCACTTGAATTCTTCTGTGAAATATTTGTCTGCCCACTTTCATTACTAATAAATGTTTGCCCTTTTTTGGATTGAAAAATTAATGAAACGAGGGAATTTTGGTAGACGGGATTTAATTCTATTTTCGTAAATGGCTCAAGTGATACTTTGTAAATTCCTTTTAAACTAGAACTAACCCACAAATCACCGTAAATATCAGTCATGATGTTATTGCAATTAACTAATTTTTCAGTGCAATTTTGTGTAATGGTGCCAAAATGCTCATTAGCAAAATAGTAGATAGTGCCTTGCTGAGAAATAAATAGAAATCTATTATGCTTTGCATCAAATGTTGATGCTGTGATTTGTTCGTTTTTTGGTAATGGAGAGAGCAAATTTTGCTCGATTTTTCCCCAAATTTTCCCCTTAGTTGAATATAGAACTTCTAGTTTTTTATTTAATTCTTGACTAAAGAAAATAACTTTTTGTTTCGTAGCATGTCCAAATTTAAATTTTGAAAGCGTTTTTTCTGAAATAGATAAGTATTTGTGTAATTGTATTATTTTATTATCAACAAATGATATAAAATACCCGCCATTATCTGTTAGAAGAATGGCGCCATCCGGAGCTTTAATAAATTGCCGAATTTTTATTTTTTTATTTGCTGACCGAATGTTTTCGCGGTTTACAATTTTACCATTTCTACTTATTAAAATTGATTTTTCACAAATAAGCAATATGGATTTGCCAAAGGGATAAATTCCAAGATAATTTCCAACATTTCTTTGATTTTTATAAAATAATTCAAATTGGGTTCCTTGAAGTTTATAAAATCCATTATATTTCGAAGAGCAGTAAATTACATCATTATCTGATCTAGTTATGGATGTTATATGATGTTTATTCGACGATTTTTTAAAAGGAATATCCGTGAATTTTTTTCCGTTAAAGTTTACGACACCGGAATTGTATGATCCAAACCACAGAAGCCCATCCCTTGTTTGCATAAGGGAAGTGAAATTGGTAATGTTTTGACCGTCTTTGTAGTTGTAATTTTTGAACGTGTATAGCTGCGCCAAAATTTGTGACGAACTCAGAATGATAGTAATTTGTAATAGTAGTAGAATCCTAAAACGCATTATTCTTTAATGTTAGGCAATTATTTTAATGATTTTTTGAATCTTTAAAGCAATGATCTTTGCTTCTTCTAACGAAGGATTTCCAATGGTAATATGCCCCATTTTTCTATACGGTTTTGTTTGTTCTTTGCCATAAAGATGCACAAAAACTCCTTCAAATGAAATTATTTCTTCTAATCCTTTATATATCGCTTCTCCTTCATATCCTTTTTCTCCCAATAAATTAATCATTACTCCATTTTGAATAATTTTTGTGGACCCTAAGGGTAGATTTAATATAGATCTTAAATGTTGCTCAAATTGAGATGTTATATTACATTCAATCGTATGATGACCACTATTATGAGGTCTAGGAGCAATTTCGTTGACCAATAAAGTGCCGTCATTCAAAAGAAAAAACTCCACGGCTAACAGACCGACCATTTGTAGTTTTTCAATAATTTCAATAGCAAGTTTTCTTGCTTTTTTTTCAACTTCTTCGGTAATAGAGGATGGAGCAAATAACAATTCAACGAGATTCGCTTCTGGGTTAAATTGACATTCAACAGATGGATAAACGGCTGTTTCTCCCTTTTCATTTCGAGCCACAATAACCGAAAGTTCTTTCTCAAATGGAATCATTTTTTCAAGAACACTTGGCGCATTAAATGCATGTACAAGATCTTCTGTTTTTCTTAAGGGTTGCACGCCTTTCCCGTCATATCCTCCTTTTCGTAATTTTTGCATGAGAGGAAAATGCATTTCAAATGATTTCAATTGGTAAGAATCGTGGATCAAATAAAAATCTGCTGTAGGGATGTTGTTTTCTTTGTAAAACTCTTTTTGAAGTCCCTTATCTTGAATTATTCTTAAAACGTGTGATTGTGGAAATACCTTTTTTCCTATTTTTTCGAGATCTTCTAAAGCTTCTATATTGATGTTTTCCATTTCCACAGTGATCACATCTTTATCTAACCCAAAATCGAAGACGGTTTGATAATCTGTTAAACTGCCAAGTGTAAATTGAGTTGCTATTTTTTTACATGGAGCGTTTTCATCAGGGTCTAAAACAAAAACATGAACATCAAAATTTACTGATTCTTGAATAAACATTCTACCGAGTTGCCCTCCTCCGATCATTCCCAATCGAAAAGATTTTCCGTACCATTTTTTTTGCATAAGACAAAGATAGTTGGATATTTTAGTGAAAAATGTAGTTTGTGCAGTTTTATTACTCTTTTTTTTCAATAAAATTGTATTTTTGCATAAAACTCATCGTTTCAGTGATTAAAATTAACGACAAATATTTTGAGGTCTTTATCAATAAAGAAGAGCTTCAAAAAAAAGTAATTTATTTAGCATCAGTAATAAATTCTGATTATAAAAACAAAGACGTGTTATTTATTGCTGTTTTAAATGGTTCTTTTATGTTTGCATCTGATCTCATGAAATGTGTTAATTTGGACAGCGAAATTTCCTTTGTGAAGGTAAGTTCTTATTTGGGGACAACTACTTTAGGTAGAGTGGATGAACTTATAGGATTAAACACGGATGTTTCTAATAAACATGTCGTAATAATTGAGGATATTGTAGATACAGGTATTACGATTGATAAAATTATTACTCTTTTATCGGTTGGAAAACCGCTTTCTATAAAGACATGTACTTTGTTGTACAAGCCCGATGCATTTAAAGGAAAGGAAAAGCCTTGTTATATAGGATTTGAGATTCCCAATAATTTCGTCGTAGGCTATGGACTTGATTATGATGAAAAAGGAAGAAATTACGATGAAATATATCAACTAAAAGAAAATTAAAAAAGCATGTTAAATATCGTTTTATTTGGACCTCCAGGAGCAGGAAAAGGAACTCAATCTGAACGACTAATTGAAAAATTTGGTTTAGTTCATTTGTCAACAGGTGATATGTTTAGAATGCATATTAGTGAAAATACAGAATTAGGGCAAAAAGTAAAACAAATTATTGCTGATGGATTTTTGGTAAATGATTCTATCACGATTGCTATGTTGGAGTATGAAATTAATAAGCATGCTGGAGCAAAAGGATTTATTTTTGACGGATTTCCAAGAACGGTAGCACAGGCAGCAGCTTTAGATGCATTTTTACTTGAAAAAGAACTAACTATTTCGAAGGTGTTGCAGTTGGATGTAAATGAGGAAGTTATTAAGGATAGAATTGCTTTGCGACAAAAAAGTAGTGGCCGGGCTGATGATGATTCTGTGAAATTAATTAAACGTATCGATGAGTATTTTAATAAAACCATTCACGTTTTACCGTATTATGTTTCTCAAGGAAAGCTGATAACAATCAGTGGTGTGGGAGAAATTACTGAAATCTCAAATAATTTATTTTCTGCTATAGAGAATATGTAAGTCTAATTTCATATTTCGTGGGTGCTAAAAAAAGAGAGCCCCACGAAATATGAAAAACAGCATTGTCT
>CAMDAO010000108.1 GCA_945888595.1 Chryseobacterium gleum
TGTTGATGCAAGTCCAACAGGCACTGCTGGAGGTACAGTAACTTTATGTTCTCTTGATCCCGTAACAGTAAGTGGAGCGAACGTTACAAATGGAACAGTCCTTTGGACACATGATGGAGCAGGATCAATAATAGATGCTACCACATTGACTCCAACGTATACTCCGGTAGCAGCTGATATAGGAAATACAGTACTATTAACTATGACTGTAACAAGCACAACTCCTTGTGTTCCTTTAGTTACGCCAACTGCAACGTATACTATAATAGTAAATGGAGCGCCGGTATCTCCTGTCAACGCAGGAATTGATGATACAGTAAGTTTCGGTAGTTCAATTAATTTAAATGCAACTGTTACTTCAATAGCATCATGGGTTTGGACTCCATCTTTAGAACTAGATGATCCAAGTATTTTTAATCCGACAGCAATTCCTTCAGCAACAACAACATATACTGTTACAGCTACTCATCTGAATGGATGTATTAGCGCTGATTCAGTGACAATTGTGGTTAATCACGACTTTGACTTGATTATTACGAATGTTTTAACTCCAAATGGTGATGGTAAAAATGATACTTGGAAAATTGAAAATATAGAAAGTTATCCAAATACCGAAGTGATTGTTGTGAATAGAGAAGGACAATTTGTATTTGAAGACACCAATTATTCTAATAACTGGGATGGGAAATACGAAGGTAAATATCTACCAGATGCAACTTATTATTATATTGTAAAATTTGCAGGGTCAGACAAAGTTTATAAAGGAGCTGTAACTATTTTGCGAGGTAAACAGTAAACATTAATATCAGCGGAAAATAAAAAATAGGAATATGAAGAATTCAATTATAACATTTTTACTATTTGCTCTTATTGTGCTGCAAAGTGCATTTGCTCAACAGATGCCATTTAGTAGTCAATATTACTCTAATCAGTTTATTACAAACCCCGCTTTGACAGGGAACAAAACTTCTACCAATGTGTTTTTAACACATAGATCTCAATATTCAGGTATTGCTGGAGGACCACAAACGTCTTACTTTACAGTAGATGGACCTCTTAGATCAAACAAAATTGGTTTAGGACTGACGATGTATTCTGATGTGACAGATATCTTAAATAGGAGCGGTGTTAATGCAAGTTACGCTTATAAATTAGATTTTAATGGCACCGGTTCACACAATTTAACTTTTGGATTAGCACTAGGAATAGTAAATAATAAAATAAACTTTTCAAAGGTCACCGTTTTAGATATGGGTGATCCATCCTTAAATTCGCAAGAGCAATCAAAAACAGTTATTAATTCAGATTTTGGACTTGCATATCACATCGGTAAATTGGAAGTAGGTGCTTCAATACCTCAAATTATTGGTAACAGAGTGAATTATAAAAATAATTTAGGAGCAACTGGTACTTATAATATGGCGCGTCACTATTATGGGTCGTTAAAATATGTTTTTGATGTTTCTACGGCAAGAGAAATTACTGCTTATCCTCTTGTGATGGTTAGAAGTGTTGCGGGAGCTCCATTTCAGTATGATGTAAATGCAGTTATTGATTGGAAAAAATATGGCTGGTTGGGTGTTACTTATCATAGTAATTATGCTGTCGCTGTTAGTGCAGGGTTGCGTTGGAAAAGTTTAAGTATTGGTTATGCGTATGACCTTGGTATTAGCAGAATAAAGTCGTATGTAGGGACTACGCAAGAATTTTTACTGAGCTATAATATTGCCAATAAAAACAATGATGACCTGCTTGATAAGCTAAAAGAGGATATTTTAATTTTACAGAAAAAAGATACTGTAAATACAATTGAAATTGAAAAACTAAAAGAAACTGATTCGATACAAAAAACTGAAATTGATAGTTTAAAATTAGAAATTGAAAAATTAAAACTCATTTCAGACTCTGCTCAAGCTGTACTTGATAGCAATCCTTTAACAGAGGTGGAAAAAGCAGATGCAGATGCAGCTAAGAAAAAAGCAGATGCGGAAAAAGATAGCTTGGCGAAAGTACTTATGGAAAAAGAACTGAATAATAGTGGTACAAGAACGGAGACAGATTCAACAACAGCCTATGCAGGGTCTTTAGAAAGTGGTTTTTATATTATTATTGGAACTTTTAGCAGTATAGATAATGCACAAAATTTCACTAAAGATGCGAAGAAAAAAGGCTATAAAACGGCTCAAATAATTCAAAATAAAAAGTCTCAATTACATCAGATAGTAATTTTTAAGACCAAAAACAAAGATGAAGCACTTGAGAAATTAGAAGGTATTAAAACAGATTATTTCGATGTTTGGGTACTTACTTTAGAATAATTTACTTCAAAATCATATTTGAAAGCCATCTGAAAAAGGTGGCTTTTTTTTGTTACTGCCATAACTACGACTGAGCAATTACTTGTTTATATGTCAAATACTGCCATAAAGTCATATTTAGATTACCTATTTCTAACTACTTAGTAAATTTGTCATAATATTCTCCTGTAAATTCGAGATGGCATAAAGATTGACTTAGTGAGGGCATATCAAAATTTAAAAATAAAAGGTAATGGGTAAAATAATTGGAATTGATTTAGGTACTACGAACTCTTGTGTTTCTGTAATGGAAGGAAATGAGCCTGTAGTAATTGCAAACTCAGAAGGTAAAAGAACGACACCTTCAGTTGTTGCATTCGTAGAGGGTGGTGAGCGTAAAGTTGGAGATCCAGCAAAACGTCAAGCGATTACTAACCCTACAAAAACTATTTCTTCTATCAAACGTTTCATGGGATCTTCTTTCGACGAAACTAAAGGTGAAGCAAAACGTTTTCCATACAAAATTGTAAAAGGTGATAATAATTCACCAAGAGTTACAATTGATGATCGTAACTATTCTCCACAAGAGATTTCAGCTATGATACTTCAGAAAATGAAAAAAACAGCGGAAGATTATTTAGGACATGAAGTTACTGAAGCAGTAGTTACGGTTCCTGCATACTTCAATGATTCTCAACGTCAAGCTACTAAAGAAGCTGGAGAAATTGCTGGTTTAACAATTAAAAGAATTATCAATGAGCCAACTGCAGCGGCATTAGCTTATGGTTTAGATAAAAAAGGTGTTGATCAAAAAATTGTTGTTTTCGATTTCGGTGGAGGAACTCATGATGTATCTATCCTTGAATTAGGAGATGGAGTATTTGAAGTTCTTTCTACAGATGGTGATACTCACTTAGGAGGTGATGATGTTGATAATGCAATCATTGATTGGTTAGCTGCTGAATTCAAATCAGATGAAGGTATTGATTTAATGCAAGATCCAATGGCTCTTCAACGTTTGAAAGAAGCTGCTGAAAAAGCGAAGATTGAACTTTCTTCAACTACTTCAACTGAAATCAATTTACCATACATTATGCCAGTTGATGGTATTCCTAAACATTTAGTAAGAACATTACAACGTGCCAAATTTGAGCAGTTAATCGCTTCTATTGTTGAAAGAACTATCGCGCCTTGTCGTTCAGCTTTGAAAAGTGCAGGTTTGACAGTTAACGATATCAACGAAATCATTTTAGTTGGTGGATCTACTCGTATTCCAGTTATTCAAGATGCAGTTGAGCGTTTCTTCGGAAAATCTCCTTCAAAAGGTGTTAATCCTGACGAAGTTGTTGCCATCGGTGCTGCTATTCAAGGTGGTGTATTAACAGGTGAAGTGAAAGATGTATTATTGTTAGACGTTATTCCATTATCAGTTGGTATTGAAACAATGGGTGGTGTTTTCACTAAATTAATTGAATCTAATACAACGATTCCAACCAAAAAATCAGAGACTTTCTCAACTGCGTCAGATAATCAACCATCTGTTGATATTCATGTATTGCAAGGTGAGCGTCCAATGGCTCCAGATAATAAATCTTTAGGTCGTTTCCAATTAACAGACATTCCACCAGCACAAAGAGGTGTTCCTCAAATTGAAGTTACTTTTGATATCGATGCGAACGGAATTATGCATATTTCAGCTTTAGATAAAGGAACTGGTAAGCAACAATCTATTAAAATTGAAGCTTCATCAGGTTTATCAGCTGAAGAAATTGAAAGAATGAAAGCTGAAGCTTTGGCGAATGCAGATTCTGATAACAAACGTAAATCAGAAGTTGAGTCTTTAAACAAAGCAGATTCTTTAATTTTCCAAACAGAGCGTCAATTGAAAGAATATGGTGATAAAATTCCAGCTGATAAAAAACAACCTATTGAAGATGCATTAAATGCATTGAAAATGGAATTTGAAGCTCAAAATTATGCTAATTTAGAGCCAGCAATGGATAAACTGAATACCATCTTCCAAGAAGCATCTGAAGGAATGTACAATGCATCTAACAGTGCTCAATCTCAAGATAACACGACAGAAAGTAACCCACAAGATGAAGTTACAGATGTTGATTTCGAAGAAGTGGTTGAAGATAAAGATAAAAAATAAGTATTTTTTATACAATATATCAAATGGAGACTATTTATGGTCTCCATTTTTTTTTGGAAATAAATATGTGACTTGTCTTATAACCTGAGGTTCCGTGTTATAATAAGCTAAATGTTGTCAACTTATTGTAAGACGACGGGATAGTGGAAATAAAAAAGCCCTTGACATTAAATCAAGGGCTTTTTGTGATATAGAGTTTTTGTACTTTATTTATTTTTTACGGCTTCAACAACAGCTTTGAACGCTTCCGGGTGATTCATTGCTAAATCAGCAAGAACTTTTCGGTTTAATTCAATTCCACTTTTGTTTAGGTCTCCAATGAATTTAGAATAACTCAATCCATGTTGACGAGTACCCGCATTAATACGAGCAATCCATAATGATCGGAAATGTCTTTTCTTTTGTTTACGACCTTCGTACGCATAATTTAAACCTTTTTCAATTGCATTTTTAGCAACTGTCCAAACGTTTTTTCTTCTACCAAAGTATCCTTTGGCTAATTTCATGAAGTTCTTTCTACGAGCTCTTGAAGCTACGTGATTTACTGATCTTGGCATATTTTTTTAGTTTTTTGATAAATAGTGCTTCATTATTTCAGAAGACTTAGCTACTTATTTACCGGGTTAAACAATGTAAACCAATGTGCTTATTTCATGCACAATTGTAATTTGATATTTGACAAATCTGCTTTATGTACTAGACCTGCATGTGTCAAATTTCTTTTTTGCTTTTTAGTTTTCTTCGTTAAAATGTGACTTTTAAAAGCGTGTTTTCTTTTAATTTTACCACTTCCAGTTATCGTGAATCTCTTCTTTGCACTGGATTTAGTTTTCATTTTTGGCATCTCTCTTCGTTTTTAAAGTGTGACTCTATATCAGCTTCATTCTTAGGTATTAGGTCTTAGGTGTTAGGTCTTAGAGAACCCCCTATGACCTATGACCTATTTTCCCTATGCCCTAAATTATTTCTTTTTCGGGTTGATCATTATGATCATTCTTTTTCCTTCTAATTTTGGTAACTGTTCAACAGTACCTACGTCTTCTAATTCTGTGACAAATTTTAATAATAGAATTTCTCCTCTATCTTTAAAAACAATTGTTCTTCCTCTAAAAAAAACGTATGCTTTTAATTTGTTCCCTTGTTCTAAGAATTTACGAGCATGTGCTAATTTAAAGTTGAAATCGTGCTCATCTGTATTAGGACCAAAACGAATTTCTTTTAATTCAACTTTACTTTGTTTTGCTTTTAATTCTTTTTCTTTTCTTTTTTGGTTGTACAAGAATTTACGGTAATCCATTAGTTTACAAACCGGAGGATTAGCATTTGGAGAGATTTCAACTAAATCTACATCCTGTTCTTCAGCCATTTTCATTGCGTCAGCCGTTGAAATTACAATTGGTTCTGCACCATCCATAATCAAACGAATTTCACGAGCCATGATTTTCTCGTTTATTCTATGCTGATCTTCTTCTCTTTTAATAAAGGGCTTTCTATTATCTTTTCTCATTCACTTACTTATGCATTTATTGACAGTTCATTTTCAATCGCTTTTTGAATCAGCTGAGTGAATGACTCGATTGTCATTGATCCAGCATCTCCTTCATTTCGTTGTCTCACAGATATTTCATTGTTATCCGCTTCTTTTTCACCAACGATAAGCATAAAAGGTATTTTTCTCAGTTCAGAATCTCTGATCTTCTTCCCAATTTTTTCATTACGATCGTCTACGAAACCACGAATATCGGAATTATTTAGCAATTCTAACACATTTTTTGCATACTCATTGTATTTATCGCTAATTGGAAGGATAGCAACTTGATCAATACTTAACCAAAGCGGGAAATCTCCAGCACAATGTTCTAGCAAAACAGCCACAAATCTTTCCATTGATCCAAAGGGTGCTCTGTGAATCATAACTGGTCTATGTTTTTGATTATCAGCACCTGTGTATTCCAATTCAAACCTTTCAGGCAGATTATAATCTACTTGAATTGTTCCTAATTGCCATTCACGACCCAATGCATCTTCCACCATGAAGTCTAATTTCGGACCATAAAATGCGGCTTCACCATATGCAACAATTGTTGGTAATCCTTTTTCTTCTGCAGCTTCAATGATCGCATTTTCAGCTTTTTCCCAATTTTCATCCGATCCAATATATTTAGAAGGATTATTAGGGTCACGTAATGAAATTTGTGCTTTAAAATTTTCAAATTTCAATGTTTTGAAAATGTATAACACTAAATCAATTACTTTTTTGAATTCATTTTTTACTTGTTCTTGCATGCAAAAGATGTGTGCGTCATCTTGTGTAAATGCTCGAACTCTCGTAAGCCCATGCAGTTCACCACTTTGTTCGTATCTGTAAACCGTTCCAAATTCAGCAAACCGCGCTGGTAATTCTTTGTACGACCTTGGTTTTGATTTGAAAATTTCACAATGGTGAGGACAATTCATTGGTTTTAACAAAAATTCCTCGTTATCATCTGGTGTTTTAATAGGTTGAAATGAATCTGCCCCATATTTTTCATAATGTCCAGAACAAACATATAATTCTTTGCTTCCTATATGTGGGGTAATTACTTGTTCGTAACCTGCTTTTCGTTGTGCTTTTTTGAGGAAATTTTCTAATCTCTCTCTTAATGCTGCTCCTTTAGGAAGCCACAATGGTAAACCTTGCCCAACTCTTTGAGAGAAAGTAAATAATTCTAATTC
>CAMDAO010000109.1 GCA_945888595.1 Chryseobacterium gleum
ATAGGTATAAATTAAAGCTGTATCTACTTTTGGTAGCTTCATGTTTTGCTGATACACATCGAATTTTTGCCCATTTTTAGAAACTCTAAAGCTTCTTGTTGGTTCTTGAATAAATTTGACATCCACATTAGCAATTTGATTAATTGACAAAGCAAATATATTTGTACACACCCATTTTCTCTGATCCGCAAAAAAACGAGGTTCAATAATTCCATTTAAGCCTTTGATTTTCATCAAAACTGGAAGATCACTTTTTCCATATTCTTTAGAGTCTAAAAGCATTACTTGTCCATAATGATCCTGAGCAGGAACACCAATATACCAAGTTTTTGACCATTCTCCATTTTGAAATATTTCTACTTTTGTATGCTGAGTAGTTAACATTTTCGTATTTAGACTTCTAGAAGCTTCAGGCAAGTATCCTTTAAATTCAATATTTTTTATTGCGTCCAAAATAAATCCAACGCTTTCTTGTTGGATACAGTCACCGCTAATGTGAGTCCAAATGTTACCCTTTTTCACGATATCTATTCTGTTACCTTGTGAGTCTGAAATAATAATTTTATCTATTGATTCAATATCATCAATATTAAATGCAATTAATTCAGAATTTGATACGCCACTTTTGGTCATGAGATTGTAGGTGTACCAACCTAAAAATAATACAAAAAGAAGTGAAACAAGAAGAATAATATTTTTTTTCATGGACATTTTAACTTTAAAATCGAATTTTCACACTATTATAAATCAGGAATTGGACGAGTATTTTCGCTTTCTTAAGTAGTGCATTAAAAAAGCTAAGAGTAATATTATACCGCAGGGAATTAGAAGATTCATTATTTTATAAAAACCTGCATCTTCTTTTATTTTTTCATTATTGATTCCATGAACATCAATTTGTCTACTTCTGATATCAATAATTGAATTATCCCCCATCATGTAATCAGCAAGATTTTGAATGAATTCTTGATTACCAAATGAATGTTGAATACCCAGTTCAGCCAATTTAGGGTCAAAACGTAAATCATTTATTTGAGAAGGTCGATATAACATGTGTATTCCATCTTTACTAGGCATTGAGTCATATTTGTTTTCTATAAATCGACCATTCCCTACTAAAAGTACTTTACCCTCTTTGATACTAGATTCATTGAATTGGATAGCTGGGTTTTTTGCAAACTCATCGACGATTCTATTTTTAAAATGTGAATCAAATTTTCCTTCAATTAAACCGGCTAAGCATATTTTATTTGATTCATTTTCTGGATCAGGAACAAGTTCAGGATTCTTCCCATAATTGAGAGCTAAACCTAAACTGACCATTGGAGCCATTCCAGATCGAGTAGAATTGGAAGATGAAGTAAGTATTTTCGAGATTACGTTCGTTTGGGATGAGCCTACAAATTCTACTTCGGAAACATATTTTAAAGAAACAGTTTCTAAATTTCTCGCTATCGCATGTTTTGTAGGAGTTGCTAAGACATGAAAAAACCAAGGTATGATTGATTGTTTCGCTAATGGAACTGATTTAGGCGCACAATTAACATCTAAAACATAATTGTCATTTATTTTTAAACCATAATCAAATAACATCCGATCTAGCCCAGTATTGTAGCGAATAGTATGGGTTGTTCCTTTTTTATCCAGCGTATCTTCATCAATTTTTAGTGCATCTAAAAAGCACATCAAACGCCCTCCTTTCATCACAAACTGATCAATTATATAAAGATCCTTGTCTGAAAATGAACTAGTTGGTCGAGCAATTATTACACCATCTATATTGTCTAAGGCCGCTAAAGAATCATGTATCGTAATATCTGTCAATCCAAAATAGGGAGAAAGTAAAGCTCTCATTCTTTGAGTATTGCAATATTTTAATTCACCATGTCCTTGTAGAAAAGCGATTCTTGGTTTTTTGTTTTGAGTTGATCTTCGAATAGAACTAATTAAGATATATTCTAGGTTATTAATCGAATTTTGAACCATTTCAGAAATTGCCTGCAAATGATAAGGTCTTCCAGGGGGAGTTCCAGGTAGGAATTGAACCGTATTGACAGTTGAACCCTCATAATCAATGTTTGCTCCGGGCCATATTAATAATTGATTTAAGGAACCATCTTTGGTGTAATCTACATCCATAGGCATTATTCCTTTTCCTTTAGCATACAGGGATTGATGCAACGTTTGCTGTTCCTGCTCAGTTCCCACCATAGGATTGATGAATTGATATTCAATTCTATTTCCAGCAATTTCTTTAAATTCTTTTAATTTGTCTTCAATTGCATTTCTGAAATGTTTTAATTCAGCAGGAAGATTACCGTCTAAGTAGATTTTAATATTTAATCGATTTTTAAAACTTTTTTCATTTGAAAGGAAATCAATTGTACCTTGAGACAGCGAATAGCGTTGATCTTTTGTAGCGTCCCAACGTTTATTTAAAAAAGAACTTATTATGTTTAAAAGGATGATCGCTACAATAACAATTGCCAAAAAAGTCCAATTGTACATTCCTTTAATTATTGTTTTTTTCTCAGTCATACTTATTTTTTTAATGTTTTTATGACAGTTAATGCTGAGTAGATGAAAAGAAAAATAATGGAGATAAAGTAAACTAAATCATTTGTGTCTACAACACCCCTCTTGATAGAATCGAAATGATAGGTCATTCCACAGTATTGAATTACTGAATCAAAACTACCCATTTGGTTGAAAGAACCAATCAAATTTAGGCCATCGTAAAAAATCCAACATAAAAACATCCCCAAAATGAAGGCAACAATCTGACTGTTTGTGATGGATGAAGCAAAAATTCCAATCGCAACAAATGTTGACCCTAACAGAATTAATCCTAGGTATGAAGTAAGTGTTGCTCCTGTATCGATAATTCCTACTGGATTTCCTAGATTGTACATTGAAATATAGTAGACAAAAGTTGGAATAATCGCGATTATTAAGAGGGTAACACCAGCAAAATATTTTGCCAATAGAATTTTTAAGTCCGAAATTGGACGAGTGAACAACAATTCTATGGTACCTGTTCGTCGTTCTTCAGCAATTGATCTCATCGTAATTGCTGGAATAAGTATTAAAAATATAACGGGTGATAAATTAAAAAAGGGTATTAAATCAGCTTCTGTACCTTCTAATAAATTAGTATTGTATGAAATAATCCAATGAAATAATCCCGAAGCAATCAAGTAAATCAGGATAAAAATATATCCAATAATTGAACTTAGGAAGCTTCGTATTTCTTTTAAATAAAGTGCTTTCATTCTAACGTTTAATAGTAAGCATCAAAAATAAGATTTCCATTGGAAATATGGGCATTCATTTACTAAAGATATCTAAAAATTTATTCTCAATCTTGCTCAATGAATAAAAAAAGTCCCGATAAAACGGGACTTAACAAATAAGGATGATGATGAAAACTTATGCAATTTTAACATTGACTGCATTGACTCCTTTTTTACCTTCTTCAAGCTCAAATGTTACCTCATCATTATCTTTAATTTTATTAATGAGACCAGATACGTGCACAAAATATTCTGTATCAGTACCTTCTTCTTTAATGAAACCAAATCCTTTTGCTTCATTGAAAAACTTTACAATTCCTTTATTCATTTTTAGATTAATTAATTTGACACTAAAAATAGCATAAAAAAAGCAATATAGGTAGTGAAATTCAATATTTTTCTACTTAATCATTTGAGTTTTCTTACAATCATAACTTTTTCACCCTGTTTTACTCGATTTTTATTCTGGTTCTATGTCCGATAGGTAGTAGTATATTTTAAAATATGTTAATGTGTTATTTATCAATTGAATAATTTTTTATTTTCTTTTTTTATTATCATTATTTATTCAAGATAATAGGAATATATTCTCATCTTTTTGTTAAAATTATCCGTTCACAACAAAATAAATTTGGAAATATTAAAATATTTACTGAATCTTTGCATCATCAATTCCACAGCGGTGGATTTAAATTTTATAAAGAAGAGGTTAGAGACTGGCTCATAGATCCTCTGGCAACCAACTTAAAGTCTGTCTTTTGGCAGATTGGAAAACCGGTGCCAATTCCTGATTCCGAATTTACGGGAGAATATAAATTAATAAAATATGGAAGCAATTAAAAAAAGTACCGCATTCAATTCACTTTCTTATCTCAAGAAAAAAACAATTTCACTAACAAATTTTGATTTTCGACATTTTCCATGCTGTTTTAGTATGTGATTTTTGCGACAAGAATTTATCATACACGATTTATTCGAATTAAATTTTTTTTAGTTATTCATTTGTTTTTAATAGTAGATATTATGTCATTCAATCATACAAGTTTTAATACCAAAGATCAAAATATTCCAGTTTTGAAATTAAATCCAATTTCTTTTGAATCAAAAGTCTTCAAATTATCAACGCCTTTTATTACAGAAGGTCAAAAGGAATTAAAAAATATACAAGTTACGTATCATACGTATGGTGAATATATTCCCGGCAAAAGTAAAGTCATTTGGGCCTGTCACGCGTTGACTGGAAATAGCGACGTGTTTGATTGGTGGCAAGGATTGTTTGGCGAAAATGCTTTTTTCAATCCTAAAGATTTTTTCATCGTTTGCGCAAATGTTCTAGGTTCTTGTTATGGTACAACAGGGCCAGAGCATAGCGGGGAGAATGGTGATCCGTTACTGAATAATTTCCCATTGATAACGCCTCGAGATATGGCGAGTTTACACGATCTTTTAAGAAACCATATCGGTGTGGCAAGTGTTAACACTCTAATAGGAGCTTCTTTAGGAGGACAGCAAGCGTTAGAATGGGCGATAGAGGAGCCAAAAATAATTGAAAACTTAATTTTGATTGCAACCAATGCCAGACATTCAGCATTTGGAATTGCTTTTAATGAATCTCAAAGGTTAGCAATATATGCGGATCCAACGTATGGCAAAGGGGAAATTGGGGATGCTAAAAATGGTTTAGCGATTGCAAGAAGTATTGCGATGCTTAGTTATCGCTCTTATTCAGGGTATGAGAAAACACAAACGGAGCAAGATGATGCGCTAACGGATGGATTTAAAGCTAGCTCATACCAAAGATATCAAGGAGATAAATTAGCAAAAAGATTTAATGCATATTCATACGTTACACTCAGTAAAGCAATGGATTCTCACAATGTGGGACGTGGAAGAGAATCCATCCAAAAAGCATTGAGTTTAGTGCAGGCAAAAACCTTAGTAGTTGGAATAGATTCTGATTCATTATTTCCAATTTCTGAACAGTATTTTTTAAAAGAGTCTATTTCCTCCGCTAAATTCGCTATGATTTCATCTGATTTCGGTCATGACGGCTTTTTAGTTGAAAATACGCAATTAGTAAACATCATTAGTGATTTCTTGTACAATCAATTTAAAAAACATTTACCAACAACATTTAAAAAAATAAAAAGTAGAAAATGAGAAAGCAATTAACAATAGGATTATTCGGATTTGGCTGTGTTGGAGCAGGTTTATATGAAGTATTAAATCAATCTAATTTATTAGATGCGAAAATAAAACGAATCGTTGTAAAAGATCCAACAAAAAAAAGGACCTTGAGTGCTGATTTTTTCGGATTTGAAGCTTCCGAAATATTAAATGATTCTGAAATTAATTTAGTAGTTGAATTAATTAATAATAGTGATGATGCACTAAAAATTGTGAGGGAAGCGTTGTCAAAAGGGAAGCATGTTGTATCCGCAAATAAGAAGTTAATCGCAGAGCATTTAGATGAATTGATCCAATTAGCGAAAGAAAATAAGGTTTCTTTTTTATATGAAGCATCTGTTGGAGGCTCGATTCCAATTATTAGAAATTTGGAGGAATATTACAATAATGATTCTCTTTCTTCAGTGCAAGGGATTGTCAACGGAACAACCAATTATATTTTGACACAGGCGAATTATGGGGTTTCTTATGATGATGCTTTAGCAAAAGCGCAAGAGTTGGGTTTTGCAGAGTTGGATCCAACGTTGGATGTTGACGGTTTTGATTCGAAATATAAATTGACGTTATTGATAAAACATGCATTTGGTACTTCTGTTAATCCGGGCAATTTGTTCAATTATGGAATTCGTCAAGTTAAACCGCAAGATGTTTCATACGCGTCTGAAAAAGGATATCGAATTAAATTGTTTGCGCGTGCAGAAAAAGTAGGGAACAAAATAGTTGGTTTTGTCGCTCCACATTTTATTAATAGTGTTCACCCAGCGTATCAGGTTGATAATGAATTTAATGCAGTGATTGTGGAGGCTTTGTTTTCAGATAAACAATTATTTTTCGGGAAAGGAGCAGGAAGTTTTCCTACAGCAAGTGCAGTTCTTTCTGATATTTCCGCCATTCAATTTGAGTATCAATATGAATACAGAAAAGCAGTGAAGGATGCGACACCAACTTACACAGATGATTTTTTCTTAAGAATCTATTTAGCTTCTAATTCATTAGATAAAATTAATGAGATCCCTTTTTACAAAATAGACGAGGTGTTTCAAAGTTCAAATTATAGTTTTCAAACAGGCTGGGTGAAATTCAGTGATTTGAAGAATATTGATTTTAACAATGAATCAAATTTATTTTTTGCAGTTTTACCCGATGCATTTGCGGATGAAAATGAAGCAGAGAGGCTGGTAAATAAGAGTAAATTTGTTTTCAGTGAATTTTAAACTAAAAATTCAAAAATAATAGTATGAGCCTAGAATTAATTAGAGTAGAAGAGCCTTTTGTTTTTGAATTAAGAAATGAAGAAGGCGTGGTTTGTGGAATTGATGCTAGTCCATCGATTGGAGGCAAAGGAAAGGGGTTTCGTCCAATGGAATTATTAGCAGGCTCTTTAGCAGGATGCGCTTCTATTGATGTGCTCTTAATTTTAAAAAAACAGCGTATTATCCCATCTCATTTCACGATAAAAATTGAAACGAAAAGAGTAGATGAGATTCCTTCTTATTTTGAGGAAATAAAATTAATTTTTGAAGTGAATAGGGATGT
>CAMDAO010000110.1 GCA_945888595.1 Chryseobacterium gleum
GGGTAGATACCTTTAAAAAAGGTTAAAAATTAGTACTTTTGCCGCCTACATCGAAAGATGCGGGCCTATAGCTCAGTTGGTTAGAGCACCTGACTCATAATCAGGGGGTCCCAGGATCATGCCCTGGTGGGCCCACAGCCGAAAGGCAACATTATCAAGGGTTTATGCTGTTAAAAGCGTAAACCCTTTTTATTTTGGCTAAGTCCCGGCCAAGTTTGGGCCAAGTTTTCAAAAAAACGGGTTATGTAGATTAATTACGATAAATCTATTTCAATTCAAACACCGCTAATTGATAAGGGCTAAGTTCAATTTCATTTTTCTTAAAGCTAGCTTTGCCGTATAGTGAATTAGATTTACTATAATCATTTTCAAATGTTGCAGTTTGCGGATCATTGGAAAGATTAACCGCAACAAGTACTTTAGTATTTTTATGGGTTCTATAAAAACTAAAAACCTTATTGTTATTATTTATAGCATTTACATAATTGCCGTCTGCCAATGCAGCATTACTTTGTTTTAATTCAATCATTTTCTTATAATAATTGAACAAAGAATTCTTGTCATCTATTTGAGCTGCTAGTGAAATATCGTCATTTACTTTTAAGTTGTCATTATTCCAAGCAGCAACAACATTTCTATACCAGGTTGCCATTCCTTTCGCTTCATAGGAATTATTCCATTTAAAGGCTGTCCTTCGTGGTATGTCATTGCCATCAGTTCCACCCCAATTGCCATTTTTACCAAGCATCCCTATCTCTTGTCCATAATAAATAGAAGGAATGCCGCCAATTAACAACATTAATGAGGCTGCAATTTTCTGTTTGTCCATATTTGGCTCAATAGATGCAAACCTGTCTATGTCATGATTTTCAATGAATATAAATTGATCCTTGTCTTTAGGAGATTTTGATAAAATAGAATCGGCATTTCTAATTATATTCTGTTTGTCAAAGGATACAATCGCTTGTTGTAAACCAAAACCAAATACTCTATCCACGCCTGCATTTGCCAAGTAACTATATCCATAATCTTTCCAATCTGCTTGTTCTGCAACTGTTTTAAGTTTTGGGTTCTGCTTTTTTAAATAGGTCATTAAAGGCGTCCAAAAATCCACAAACAAATTAGTAAGTGCGGGCTTGCCATCTAAATGATCCATTGCGTGGTCTAATCTAAATCCATCAACTCCATCATCAAATTTTCCATCCTTGTTAGGGTCGACAAAATAAGAAAATAATTTTTTATTGTAATCAAGTACTTTTTTACTTCTAAGGTTTACAGTAGTAATTTTGATAGAAGTTCCGTTATAATTATTTAATTGACGTAAATCATATATAATAGTAGCAGGTATTTTATGCGCTGAGTCATCAAATAAAATATAGTCACTATACTTGGAATTTAAATTTCCTACCGCATCTTTCCACCATAAGTGTTTTTCAGTTACATACTGGGTTTCCATGTCCATATATACTTTCATGCCACGCTTATGAATTTCTTTTACGAGCGATAAATATTCATTCATTGTGCCTAAAGAAGGATCAATTTTTTCAAAATCATTTGCAAAATAGTTGTGGTAACAGTCGGCATCATACAAAGGCAAAAGTAAAATTGAAGTAACCCCCAGGTCCTGTAAATAAGGCAACTTTTGTTTTAAACCATTCAAGTCGCCATGCGTATTGCCATCGCTGTCATAAAAACTACGTTGAAAAACATGATACATCACTTCACCCTTTGGAGAAGTCGTATTTTTTTGTGCGAAACTCATAGTACTTAAAAATAGCAAACTCGTAAAAATCGTAAATTTCATAATTATTGTTTTAAAAAGTTAAATTGATGTTTTATAAATCACAGCTGCATAGGGATCGTATATATTATTATGACTCGGTTCTGCGTAATTGCTAATTAATATATTGCCTTTGTTTATTGGGATCGTCGTTCTTAGCAAAGCAGGTGTATCAGAAAAATTTAAGACGACTAAAAATTGCTCATGATCTAATGTTCTTGTGTATGCAAATATTTGTTCATTGGATTCGTCTACTAATTCATATGCACCATAAACTAATGTTAAATTATTTTTTCTTAACTGCACCAATTCCCTAAAATAATTGAGCACAGAATCAGGATCATTTTCTTGTGCTGCTACATTTAAGGTTTTATAGTTTTTGTTCACCTCTAACCAAGGACTAGCATTCGTGAACCCAGCATTTTCTTTATCATTCCATTGCATTGGAGTCCTGCTATTATCTCTACTTATGTTTGAATGAGATTGCAAAAAACCCTCATAATCTTCCCCTTTTTGTTTCAACTGATTATAATAGTTAATGGTATACACATCCTGGTAGTTTTCTATTTTAGTATGATTCGTGTTTACCATGCCAATTTCATCTCCATTGTATATATAGGGAGTAGCCCGCATACTTAATATAAATGTTTGTAACATTTTTGCCGAAATTTCTCTAAAAGCTTCGCGATCATTTCCAAAACGACTTACCATACGGCTCATATCATGGTTACCTAAATAGATAGTGCCCCATCCCTTTGCTGCAAACACTTTATCCCAATTATTAAATATCTTTTTCCATTCTACTAAATCCCAATGCGTATCATCGGCATACATAAAATTTTCTTTACTAACACCAACACCAGTATGATCAAAGTGATAAAAAGTTTGTAATTCGTTTCGTTCTTCATCGACAAATAACAAAGCATCTTCCGTTGTTACAAAACTCATCTCCCCTACGTTCATGCAATCATACTTGGAAAACACTTCTCTATTCATTTCTTTTAAATAATCATGTAAAAAAGGGCCTTGTGTATAATAAGGGAA
This sequence comes from Chryseobacterium gleum, assembly GCA_945888595.1. Taxonomy (GTDB): domain Bacteria; phylum Bacteroidota; class Bacteroidia; order Flavobacteriales_D; family Crocinitomicaceae; genus CAIUKX01. The sequence continues at coordinate 2,825 of CAMDAO010000110.1, forward strand.
CCATTTACTTACATGCATATTCTCGGGCATTTCAGGAAAACTAGTGTCTTTTGATATACAAGCAATCACATCCAATCTAAAACCATCAATACCCTTGTCTAACCAAAATTTCATAATACTATATATGGCATGTCTCACTTCAGGGTTTTCCCAATTTAAATCTGGCTGCTTTTCACTAAAGATGTGAAAGTAATAACTATTTGTTTTGTCATCATATTTCCATGCATTGTTTTCCTTATCAAATATGCTCCACCGATAAGGCGGTTTCCCTTTTTCTGCATCCCACCAATGATAGTAATTACGATAGAGATTATCTCTGGATTTTCTGCTTTCTTGAAACCATGGATGTTCATCGCTAGTATGATTCGCGACCAAGTCCATGATTAACTTAATGCCTCTTTCATGCAAACCTTTTAACATTAGGTCAAAATCTTCCATGGACCCAAAATCCTTCATAATGGCCTTATAGTCAGAAATGTCATAACCCATATCATCATTAGGAGATTCAAATATAGGATTCAACCATACCACATCTACTCCCAGGCTTTTAATATAATCTAGTTTTTCAATGACACCCTTTAAATCACCAATACCATCGCCATTCGTGTCCTTATAGCTTCGGGGATACAATTGGTAGACAATTTTTTCTTTCCACCATTTCCTTTGTATAGTTTCTTGATTGGGCATATTTATTTTTTCAATGTATTGTCTAACAAAAAGACAAACACTAAAGCATTTTTAAAACTTGTTTTTTAAATAATTCATCATCTTAAGATTAATTTCCAACTGATTACCCAAAGGTTGTTTTGTAAATGGCATTGAAGGCATATAAGGTGCTGGACCAAATTCAGGGGTTATAGTAAATGTTTTAGTGTTTTTATTCTTATGATACTTTATTATTGATTGCCACCATGTTTCAAATTGAGTGAAATGATCTTGCCACTCTGGTGCAAACGGATCGTTAACTTGAGCACCTTGTTCATGTCCAATTCTTGCATGGATATGACCAATATGTGGAATAATTTGTTGAATAATCTCCTCCTGATCTTGCATCATACTTTCAGATACTGCACAAAAATGAGATAAGTCGCCCACTAGTTCTATTTCTGGAAATTTATTTAAATAGGGGATTAATGACGCTGCATGAAATGAAAACCTCCCCCTGTGAGTTTCAAATAAAATACGAACCCCTGTTTTATAACTTAGGTTTAAGGCAGCATCAATAACCCTGCAATTGTCATCAAATGAAAAATAATCTTTCCCAATATGCGCATTTATAAAGCTTGGTTTAAATAAAGATAATTCGGTTAAATTTATTTTAACCTTGCTTAAGTAATTATCAACGGTAGCCTTTTCTGCAGAAACAATATGTTGTGCTATAAAAATAAAATCAGCATTACTATGCATTATACCCTTCATCTTTTCAATAAACAGTTCTGAGAATGCATCGGTTAAAGATGGTAAAAATATTTCAATGCCATCGTATCCCCAAGACAGCACTTTGTCAACAAAAACATCAGGCGAATCCATTTCTGAACCCCAATAGGTACAACAATATCTTATTTGCAAGGGAATCGTTTTATTAAATTACAGGGTTAAGTGGCGTATCAATCACTTCCCCAATTTTTGCTCCTGGACACCAAGTATTCCAATCATTAATTTGATTTTTATTCTCAGGATTTTTTAACACCATATCCTTATCCATATAAATCACTGTCATCACTTTACGCATTTGATTGGTAGTGTTAGCGCCAGCACGATGAAACACCCACCCGCTATGAAAACTTACTTCCCCTAAATCGAATGCTTCAATGACATGATTAAAATTAGTAACCTTTAATTTTTGTTGGATTAATCTTTCACTTTCATCTCCAATTTCTAAATCACGTCCTTCCACAATTTGGTGACTACCTGCACTAAATTCTAATGGACCTAATTCCAATGGCGTTGCTTGTAATGGAATCCATGCAGTTACTGTTTTATCAGTCTCAAGTGGCCAATAGTATTGGTCAGCATGCCATGGTGTAATGCCTCCACCACCTTCTTTAAATAGAGCCTGGTCATGATAAATTCGAACACCACTAGTGTTCATTAAATCTGATGCAATTTGTGCAAGTCTTTTACTAAAAACAAATTCTTTGACAAGTTCATCTTCTTTCCAGAGATTAAATAATTGAAGAAAAGCTTTACCATATGTAGTTCTTTGTTCTATTGGTGTATTTTCTTTATTCATTAAGGATACCCTTTGACTTATTGCATCATTAAAAAAAGTTATTGTTGGTTCATCAAAAACTTGTTTGAGTTTGATAAACCTGTTTTGTTGATAGAACTGAATTTGTTCCTTTGTCAGTAAATAAGGCTTGGATAAGGTCTCCTTAACGGATGAAGGTATTTTGATCATAAATGTGATTTTGTAAGTAAAATTATCGAGTTGGTTTTATATAATATGACATGGTATTTGCCAATAATGACACTATATTGTCTAAATTTTATAAATTTGACGTATAAATTGATTAAATAGTGTTATGAAGCCATTATTTGAGGATATCGTAAAAAAAAGAGGGCAACATTCCTTTGTCGCATTTGAAATACAACAAGATAAACTTGAATTTTTCTGGCACTATCATCCAGAATATGAGCTTACACTAATTGTAAACGGGAAGGGCAGCAGATTAATTGGTGACAGTCATGCATATTTTGAAAGTGGCGACCTGGTACTTATTGGACCAAGTTTACCTCACACTTGGGTAAGCAATGGTGCAATTAAAGGAAAATGTGAAGCTATTGTCATACAGTTTTCGGTAGAATTTATTGAACGATTTACAAGACTTGGTGAATTAAGTTCTATTAATAAATTACTACTGTGTTCTAAGCAAGGAATATCAATTAATGAAAATAAATCTAAGGCATTAAAAGAATTAATCAAAAAGCTGCCAGCAAAAGAAGGTATTGAAAAGATTACTGACTTGATTCATATTCTTGATGAACTTTCTAAATCAAAAATAACACCACTTGCATCTTCACTATATCAACCGCTTAAAGGAAGTGAAAATGAAAAACGAATTAATTTAGTTTGTACCTATATCCAACAACATACCACAGAAGTATTAACGATACATAAGGCGGCCGCGCTCATTCATCTTTCTCCAAGTGCTTTTTGTAAATTCTTTAAAAGAATTACAGGAAAAACATTTTCCGACTATGTTAATGAAATAAGAATCGCAAATGTGTGCAATGATTTATTAGCAACAGACAAGCAAGTGGCAGAAATTGCGTATGAAAATGGATTTGAAACACTCACTTATTTTAATCGCATTTTTTTAAAGAAGAAAAATATGCGACCTAGTAATTATAGAAAACTGTATTAAAAATAGGTGACATTACCGCCAGAAACCATCATAACAAGGTGGTATATGAATGGGGATGCGTAGCCCATTATTGATTGGGGTAAGTTTTGGCCAGGTTCCGCGCCAGGTTTTCACCAAAAACGGGTTAAAAGAGGTGAAATATGAGAAATATAAATCTATTTCAATCTTGTATCCTATTGATTATCAATAAAAGAAAAGGTATAGAATACCACCAGAAACCCTCATAATCAGGGGGTCCCAGGATCATGCCCTGGTGGGCCCACAGCCGAAAGGCAAGATTATCAAGGGTTTATGCTGTTAAAAGCGTAGACCCTTTTTGTTTGGGATAAGTTCTGGCCAAGTTTGGGCCAGGTTCTGTGATTTTTGAGGGAAAACAGGGGTGAATGGAGGTGAACGGGTGGAATTGTTGGAACCTGATTAAGATTACATATTTATGTTTGAGTAAGTTGGTATTTTTGCGCATATTGAAATACAGTTTAGTCATATTATTATTCAGCTCCCTTATTGCGCATACATTCTCAAGATCACTTGTACTTGCTGATTATTTAGTCAACTTGGAATCATATAAAAAAGCATGTGTTAACAAAGCTAAACCAATGATGCATTGTAATGGCAAGTGTCAAATGCTTAAGAAAATAAAGAAGCAAGAAGGTGAATCAAACACAAATGCACCTGCTCCAAAATTCAATCAGCAAGAATTAATTTTGTCTTCTAAATCATTTTATCCAACTATCGAAATATTCAGAACTCAGAAAAGTAAATATTTTTACGCGTTTAAGAGTTCGTTGAA
>CAMDAO010000111.1 GCA_945888595.1 Chryseobacterium gleum
GGACCAGAAATGAAATCAACAGGAGAAGGTATTCGTTTCATAAAAAATTTAAAGGATCCCTATTTTACAAAGATTTATTCTGAACGTAATTTATATTTATCTAAATAATGGTTTTAGAATCAAGTGTTTCGGGTTTTTTCAGAACAATACTGATCATTATCGGGTCTATTGTTTTACTTCGATTTCTAGGACAATTGATGAATGCTAAACGTAATTTAGAAGAAGAAAAAAGATTGAAAGAAGAAGCTTCTATTTATGAGAGAGAGCAAAAAAAGTCGAGAGTCAATTTTGGTAAAACATCAATTTTAAATAGTCATTCAAAAAAATCTGCCGCTTCACCTATAGAAGATGTTGATTATGAAGAGTTGCATTAACCTTTTCACTTTTAAAAATTATGAGTAAATTCAACGATTCAATAACATTAATATCCAGAAAATAAAATCAAAACATGAAAAATTTCTTTACAAAAAATTGGATACATTTTACCGTAGTTGCTTTCTTCTTCACCCTCACATTTTTTTATTTTAGTCCCGAATTCAATGGGTATGGATTAAAACAACATGATGTTGAGCAATTTAAAGGAATGGCTCAAGAAACAGCTATGTATAGAGAAAAAACAGGGCAGGAGCCTTTATGGACGAATTCAATGTTTGGAGGAATGCCCACTGCTCAAATTTCAGTTTTATATCCAGGAAATTTCTTTCAAAAGTCACTTGGTGAATTTATTCAGTTTTTCGACGGTCCTGGAGCAATGGTTTTTTTACATTTACTTGGGTTTTATATCCTAGCACTTTGCCTTAATTTAAACCCAATTGTTGGAGTTATAGGAGCAATTGCTGTTTCATTTTCGACCTATGAAATTGTAATTTTACAAGCAGGACATAATTCAAAAGCCATTTCTGTCGCATTAATTGCTCCGACCATAGGAGCTTTTTTAATGGCTTACAGGAAAAATTGGGTATGGGGAGCGATATTATCAGCCGTATTTATGTCGTATCAATTAGCTGCCAACCATTTACAAGTTACCTATTATATGGCTATTTTATTGGGTGGGTTGGGACTTTATGAACTTGTGAAAGCAGTTACAAGCAAGAAAGTGAAATCATTTTTAATTACTTCTGCGAGCGTCTTTGGCGCTTATTTAATTGCTCTTCTGATTAATTATGGCAACATCACGATGACCAATGATTATGCGAAGCATACGATCCGTGGGGCAAATGATGTGACAATTAATCCGGACGGGACAAAAACTACGAAAAATGCTTCCGCTGGCTTAGACAAAGACTATATCAAAAATTGGAGTTATGGAATAGGGGAATCTTTTACTTTATTGTCTCCTTACGTGAAAGGATCATCTACTATTTATTTAGCCGATAGCCCTTTTTCAGAATATACAGATCGATTAGATATGTCTTCAGAGGAGGCAGAATCTGTGCAAAACATGCCTGTTTATTGGGGAGATCAGCCTATGACTTCTGGGCCAGTTTTTATTGGGGTTATTGTTATTTTTCTTGCTTTACTCGGCATGATTTTCTTGAAGGATTCAATAAAATGGTATTTACTCGCTGTATCTATTTTATGTTTAATTCTTTCATGGGGGAAAAATTACAATGAATTTACTGATTTTTTCATTGATTATATTCCGGGTTATAACAAATTTAGAACCGTTACAATCATATTAGTAATCGTTGAATTCTGTTTACCACTTATCGCAGTCTTATTTTTAAATCAATTTATTAAAGAACGAGATAATCTTAAATTAAAAAAGAAAGCATTCTTATATGCTGCTGGAGTAATGTTTGTTGTTCTTGTTGGTATACGATTTATTGGACTTAGTGACCACTACACATCAAAATCCGACAGCGATCAATTGACAAGCTACCGAGCTGGAATGGAAGCTCAAATCGCAGGCATGGATCCAGCTGCCTTAGCACAGCAATATAATGTTGACATCAATAATAAACAACAAGTAGGGGAATTTATTGATGCTCAAATGGAGAGTGTTAATAAGGGATTTCAAGGAATTAAGGTCGTTAGAAAAGAGATTTTTAATTCAAGTATGAATACAACTATTCTACTCTTTCTTTTTGCTTTTGGTTTAATGGCTCTCCTTTTCTATACAACAACTTCAACTATTATTGTTTACGCAGGTTTAGCAGTGTTATTATTAATTGAATTAATACCTGTAGATAGAAACTTTCTGAATAGCGAAGAGGCCGATAATGGCACCTATAAATTATGGGAAGAGAAGGCAAAATTGCAATACCCGTTAAGTCCAGAAACGGCTGATGAAGAAATCATGTCGATAGAGACTACACAAAATAAATCATTGAATCTTGCAATTTCTGCAGCTGAACATGAAGCAGAAGTAAAGGCAAATGAATTAGAATATTTCGGGGAAGCAAAACAGAGATTAATTGAGTCTTATCGCTTTTCTACTTTAAATTCATTAACTAATTACCGTGTTTTTGATTATTCTTCTGGGTTTGGAAGTTCTCGAGTTTCCTATTTTCACAAGTCTTTAGGAGGTTATCATGGTGCGAAATTAAGGAATATTCAAAATGTGTATGACTTTCATTTATCACGTTCAAACAATAAAGTATATGACATGCTAAATGTTAAATATTTTATTCAGGAAGGTAAACTTAGACAAAACCCAACAGCTATGGGAAATGCATGGCTGGTTAGAACGGTTAAGAAAGTGAAAACCCCCAACGAAGAAATTCTCTCACTGGGTAGTAAATACCAAATCGAGAACATTGGTAAAGGTCAATTATTGGTAAATAGATCTCTAGTGAAAAGCACTTCAGCATATGGTGGAGAAAAACTGCAATATTTACGAGGAACGTTAGACACAATCGATGTTTCTTTACCAAATGGACTTTCAAAAGGTATGAAAGCGCTGTTCGTGATGGATGCAACAGGTAAAACTAGTTTAATTCCTGCGCAAACTCAATTGTTAGACACTGCTAATTCATTTCAACAGTTTGTTTCAATTGAAATCACCAGTGAATTTAATGTGAATACGGAAGCAGTAATGTTAGAGAGCGAAGCGAAAAAACTTTCTGGTGCAACGTATTCTGGCAATGGATCAGTTAAAATGACATCCTATGCTCCAAACAAGATCAGCTATGAAGCAAATGTGGAAGGGAAACAACTTATTGTTTTTTCTGAAATATACTATAAAGATGGTTGGAAAGCCTATATAGATAAGAAAGAAGTCGATATTTGTAAAGTAAATTATTTGCTCAGAGGAATAGAAGTTTCAAAAGGGAAACATAGAATTGAATTCATTTTTGATTTACCAAAATTCCATAAGTCTAATTTGTATTCAATACTGGGAACAATTTTAATTTTATTTATGGTGGTTTTTGGTTTTTGGTTAGATAGAAAAAAGAAATTAAAACAAGCGGTGCAAGAAATCGTTAAATGAAACAATAGTATGGTTAAATCAGTAAAAAAAATACTGTATAAGATTTTAGGACAAAAGTTGTATTTAAAAGCAATGCATTACTTTTTTTTTAAATTCTACGACTTTGGTTTTCTGCGTAATAATTTCTCTTTTAAATATCATTATTTTGTCAAAAATCTTGTTCAAGATGGTGACTACGTGGTTGATTTAGGTGCAAATCTAGGATATTTTTCAAAAATATTTTCGCGTCTAGTAGGGAAGGAGGGGAAAGTCATCTGTATTGAGCCAGTAAAAATATTTTTTGAAACCCTACAATGGGGACTTAGAAAACAATCAAATTACACACTTTATAATTATGCGCTTGGGTTAGAAAACAAGATGATAGAATTGGTTTTACCTAAATCAGATGGAGTTTTTAGAACCGGCCTTGCTCATATACCTCAAGATGGCGAAGAGAATGGAGAGAATTACATTTTTCAAACCGAAATGATCACAGGAAGCTCACTATTAATAGATCTGCCAAAGCTGAATTATATTAAATGTGACATTGAAGGATATGAAGAATTTGTTTTTCCAGAATTGAAAGGTGTGATTGATAAATTTAAACCGATGCTTCAAATTGAAACAGGCGGAAAAGCTAAAAATATTATCTTCAATATGATGAATGAGTTAGGATACGTCCAGTATAGCGTGTATAAAACCAAACTTGTCAAAGACTTTTCAAACGAAATAGAATCAGGTGATTATCTTTTTATTCATGAAAGTAAAGAAAATATAATACTTGAACGAATGAAAAAAATGAATATAATTTGAAGTCAAATGATTAAACTGTCAGTCATTATAACAACATTCAATTCTGAAGAAACAATACAAAGATTATTAAATTCACTTTCTTCTCAAGAGGGGATTAATAATCTTTTCACCTTAGAATTACTTGTTATTGACGATTGCTCAACGGATAATACCACAACAATTTTACGAGAAAATAATATTCCATTTTTCACAACCGAAACAAATTCCCAAGGTCCAAACAAGGGTAGAAATATTGGTTTACGGGAAGCAACTGGTGACTATATTTGTATCACAGATCATGATGATGAATGGAAATTGGATAGGATAATAAAAACCTTACCTTATTTTCATAAACATTCTATTATTACATCTGGGTTCACGGTTGTTGATGATGTAAAAAAAACTGAAATACACCGCGTGTCCAAAGATACATCAGATGCAGGGTTTGTTCACTATGGGATTAATGAGACATTTAAGCAATTACTGAGTAAAAAAGCAACTGGGCAGAATATATATTTAGGTAGTATTTTTCTCGAAAAAAGCTTAAAAAATATATTTTTTGAGGAAGTGTTTGGATTAGTTGATTTTGATTGGATTTTAAACTTATTACATCAACAGGATTCAATTGAAATTAAGGATAGCTTGTATTTAAGACATGTGAAGAATAATAACTTATCATTGAATGATCGATACCGCTCTTGTGATTTTCATTTTTCATTACTGACTATCGATAAATATTTTGATGAATATCCATGCTTGGTCAAAAAATCATACAAAAAAATACATGGAAGCAGAGCAAGGTATTATTACCTGATGAATCAAATGCCAAGAGCTAGATTTTATTTCCTGAAATCGCCAATTAATCTAAAAACAGTTTTATTTTTTATAACTACTTTTATTGGGTCTGGATATGTTAAAAGGAAATTCCATTTTTTTGGTTGATCACTTATGAAGCATCATCTAAATTAACAGTCTTGTAATTTGAAAATCAGTCGTAAATAGGAATTTAAATATGGTAAAACTTTCGGTCATTATAACAACCTATAATTCTGAAAAGACAATTCAACGATTATTAAACTCCATTCAAAATCAAGATGGGAATGGCGATTTTTTTACGTTGGAGCTAATTGTCGTTGATGATTGCTCTACTGATAACACTTTATCCATTTTGCAAGACAATACTATTCGTTATCATTCCACACAAGTAAATTCGAAAGGACCTAATAAAGGACGCAATATTGGTTTAGCCCTTGCGACTGGAGATTACTTTTGTATTACAGATCACGATGATGAGTGGAAGCTAGATAGAATAAAGAAAACACTTCCCTATTTTAATAATTTTTCAATTATCACTTCAGGATATACGGTGATTGATAGTGTTAGAAAAACAGAAACACACACTATTTCTGCGCACAAAACAGATACTGAATATATACATTTTTTAAAAAATGAAACTTTTAAAAATTTATTAAGCCGAAATGGGGTAGGGCAAAATGTTTATTTAGGGAGTATCTTTCTAGAAAAGTCCTTGAAAGAGATTTGTTTTGAAGAAGTATTTGGCTTAGTAGATTTTGATTGGATATTAAATATATTTCACAATTCGGAATCAATAGAAATCAAAGATAGCCTTTACTATAGGCATATTAAAGAAGATAATTTGTCGCTGAATGGTCATTTTAGGATTTGTGACTTCCATTACTCATTAATTACAATAGAAAAATATTTTGATGAATATCCGAAGTTAGTCAAAAAATCTTACAAAAAAATACATGAAAACATAGCAAGATTTTACTATTTAAGAGGACAAATGTCAAAAGCAAGATTTTATTTCTTGAAATCTAAACTGAGTAAAAAAACCTTCGTCTTATTTTTGACTAGTTTTATTGGTTCTGATTATATTAGGAAGAAATATCGAATTTTGGGCTGAAAATCATACAAGCAAAGGTGCAAGGGTGATCTATTTAGCAACAAAAAAAGCTTAGAAATATTTTTAATGTCTAATATTACAAAAAAATAACTAAATTTTTATTATTTCTCGAATGGGTTTTATTCAAAAGAGTGCGTTGAGAATGATGGTAATTACCACTGTGGGATTACTACTAGGCTATTTAAACAAAGGGATTCTTTTTGTGTTAATATTGAATTCTGAAGAAATAGGATTACTAAACCTACTGGTAAGTGTTGGTCTTTTATTCTCTCAGCTTGCCAATCTGGGCGCCGTAAATGTAATTAGTAAATTTGCACCTTTCTTCAACGGCAACCAAGAGCAAAGACAAAGTTTCCTTTCCTTAAATATTTTTTTAGTGATTGCCGGCATCATTATTTTCACACTCATAACCCTACTTCTTAATAATCAAATTACTTATTTTTATGGTGAAAAGTCAGCTTTATTTGTTAAGTATTTTTATTGGATATTACCCATTGGAATTGCAAATGTTTTTTTCTTAATTTTTGAAGCGCATTTAAGATCTCGTTTTAATAACATTTTAGCTGTATTTTTAAATGACTTCCTTGTTCGGGTATTAGTGACACTTTCACTAATACTATATACAGCTGATATTATTAATTTTCATTACTTGTTAGTAATTAACTGTTTATTATATTTTATTCCCGCATTCATTTTGTTCTTTTATCTTCTAAAAACAAAGGAGTTGTCATTTAATAGTAACAGATTGAAAATTTCAAGAAAGTTCAAAAAAGTGATCTTTAATTTTAGTTTATTTATCTACTCAAATTAAATCGTTGGATTATTTGTTTTGA
>CAMDAO010000112.1 GCA_945888595.1 Chryseobacterium gleum
AATAAATTAACCTTCTTGCCTGATCTTCCCGCATCATTGAAAATAATGTATTGCAATTTTAATGAAATCACTCGATTGCCCCTTCTTCCTGGCTCCTTAGAGTTTTTAGCATGTGGTTCTAATCACATTTCTTGTTTACCTATTCTTCCGGCTTCCATCTTTATGGGAGATATCGCATTAAATCCACTAAACTGCTTGCCTAGTTATGAAGCTTGGATGGATGAAGAGAGCTTAAAATTGCCCTTGTGTGCAAGAAGTGATGACGCTGAAGTTTCGAATCAATGTATTTGTATTTCAACTACGTTGGTAAGCAACAGTGAAATAAATTATTCCCTCGTTTCAACGAATGATATACAGATTTATCCCAATCCAACAGAAGGAATAATAAATGTAGAGGCAGGTCAACAAATGAATGCACTTCGGGTGCTAGATTTTAAAGGTTCAATGATCGTAGATAATACAAAAATCAATAGTGAGAATCAAGATAAATCTCACATGCGAATTGATCTTTCAGAATTAGTGAATGGCATGTATTTCGTTGAAGTTACTCTGGGGGGAATGATATCTACCTACAAGGTAATAAAAACTAATTAAACCTGTTTCTGTTTTTTTTAGAGGGGCTTAATCAAGACCAAAAACTCTTTTTGAATTAATTAATTCCAATTTACGAAAATCTCTTTCTTCAGAGATTCATTAAAAAAATTTCTTAATCGTTCCAATTTTAATTGAGCATTTTTATCTCCTTTAAGCGCTTTTGCTTTGTACTTATAATATAAATCGAGAGAATGACCAAAAAGCTGTTGATCTAATAAATCTTTTATTTCTGTTATTTTTTGAGTAATATCAATAAGAAAATATTCTATTTCGCCTAATTCTTTTAGTTCCGTTTTTTCAATCTTCGTTTTCTTAATTAGTTCTGAATAACGCGGAAGTATCTCATTCAATAAACCACAGAACTGCTCTAGCTCTTTGTTTAGCGTTTTTTTATTTTGATTAAAGTCCATGGCATGTCTTTTAATATCGATGCAATTTACATAAATAAAGTTTATATCAAAATATTATTGATGTTAATTAACAATTGTTTAATATAATTGAAAATCCGTTGCGTATTTTTGTAAATATGGCTGGGATTTATATACATATACCTTTTTGTAAACAGAAGTGCTCCTATTGTGATTTTCATTTTAGTATTAGTTATCAATCCTATAAAAGTGAGATGATTGACTGTTTGATCCGAGAATTATCAATGCGAAGCTCTTACCTAGCCGGACAAGAAATTGAAACCATTTATTTCGGTGGAGGAACGCCAAGTTTACTTTCTTCAGGGGAACTAAAAGCAATTATCACACATATCAATACTACTTTTTCTATCAGTGACACTGCTGAAATTAGTCTGGAGGTCAACCCGGATGATATTTCGGAAAATCAATTAATGGATTGGAAAAAAAGCGGGATTAATCGACTTAGTATAGGGCTGCAATCTTTTCGAGAAGAGGATTTGAAATGGATGAACCGTGCGCACAATTCTGAGGAAGCTCTGAATTGCGTTGGTTTGGCAAAAAAAGCAGGATTTGAAAACATCAGCGTGGATTTAATATATGGTCTCCCTAATTTTTCTGCCGAAGATTGGAAAAAAAACATTCAAACCATCATCCGCTTTGGTATTCAACATGTTTCTGCTTATTGTTTAACCGTGGAGGAAAAAACAGTGTTAAGTAAATGGGTTGCCCAGAAAAAAATCGTTCCTGCTAACGAAGATGATCAAAGTGAGCAATTTGAAATATTAGTCAATGAATTAGAGAAGGCAGGTATCGAGCAATATGAAATTTCTAATTTTTCACTCCCGCGATTTCACTCGAAACACAACTCTAATTATTGGAAAGGAAAACATTATTTAGGAATTGGTCCTTCGGCGCATTCTTTTAATGGGACCTCTAGAAGTTGGAATGTCGCAAATAATAGAACGTATATGCGTGAAATTCAAGAAGGAAAATGTTGGTTTGAGACGGAAGAATTAACGACAAAAAATCAATTTAATGAATTACTTCTGGTTGGTTTACGAACCTCAACTGGTGTGAATATCGAACGATTGATCTCGATTCAAAATCCCTCCAAAAAATTCTGGGAACAAATTGAAACCATGAAAAATTATGGATGGATTATTACTACTGACCAAACGATTACACTTACAAAAACGGGTAAATTAAAAGCGGATCATATTTCATCAGAGTTATTTATTGATTAAATAATCGTCGACGCTCGGTATAATTTCAATTCTTCCCATGTTACTTTATTCCCCAATTTCTCTTTCAGCGGTGTTAAAGAATTTTCTGTATAACCTTCAAAAAATGTGGCTAATTGACGTATTCTTTCATCGCTCATGACATCCGATAAATCTATTTCTTCTGACTTAATTAAGGTGATAAAATGACCATTTATTGTTTTTTCAGACAATTGACGTAGACGCGCTATCTGGTCAATACTATTTCCTTCTCTAATTAAATCCAAGGTTAACTCAAATGTAGAACGTTTAATTTTTGTTTCCTTTTGGCTTTTTTTACTGATTTGAATAGGAATAAATTCTTCCCCATTTTCATCATCCATATCTAATAATGACTTCGCTTGTCGCTTTTCTTGTTTGATTTTTGCGATTTTAGCTATTTTATAGTTCTTTAATTCTTCATTCCAAATTACTTCTCTCGTAATTTCTCGACCGCTCAATGCTAATTCAATAAGTAACCTTCCCTTTTTTAATTTCAAGATTGCTTCAATTTGCAGTTGATCTAATTCTGTTAATTCTTCTATAAACACTTTGGTTTTTGAAATCCGTTCCAATTCCGAAATCTTTTTTAATGTCGAGTACACAACACTGTCTAAAATTTTGAAAAAGTAGTGATACGCGGCTTGCACTCTTTCGTTGATATACTCTAAATCTTCCCGCTCATTTTGAAATAGAAATGCTAATTGATTTTGAAATTTCTTTGCGGCATCCAAGGTCGATTGCACAGCTTGAGATTGATGTGTTACCCAAGTTTTTGCTTTTCCTTTTTCAGACTTCGAAGGAACTGATTTGTAACTTGCTTCGTGAATTCCCCATTTACTTACTAATTCATGCCAATCAAATGCGTCTGTTAAAGAGTCTAATAAAAATTGTTTGGAACCTCTTTTGAGAGAATCAACCAGCATCTTTTCGTCTGCTTTGTTGTTTGCATAATTTACTACGTTGCGATCGTTTGACAAACCATTCATGCGCATCGGACTTATTAAAACCAGTCCTTTTAAAGAACGTAATCGAGAAAGAGCAACGTAAGCTTGACCAGGGGCAAAAACTTGTGAAACATCCAAAACAGCTTTGTCAAAGGTCAACCCTTGACTTTTATGAACGGTGATCGCCCATGCTAATTTCAATGGATACTGCACAAATGTACCCAAAACCTCCTCCGTTATTTCTCCTGAAGTTTCATTTAATACATACCGAATATTTGTCCACTCGTATTTCTGGACTTCAATCGTCTTGTTTTCATCTGGAAAATGAACCATTATTTCATCTTCCCCCAACGACTCGATTTTACCCATTTTTCCATTGTAGAAGTTTTTCTCGAAAGAAATATCATTTTTAATGAACATTACTTGCGCCCCTACTTTTAGCTCGAATGTTTCTTCTAAAGGAAACAAATGTTTCGGAAAATCATCTATTATTTCAGCAGAGAAAAAAAGAGCCTTTTCATTCAATGCTTGCAAAGCTTTTGAGTTTATTTCATCTGCTTTTGAATTATGTGTTGTCAATGTGATGTATCCTTCATGCTTCGTTGGATTAAAATCTGGCTGCACATATTGATTCATGATTTCAATGTCTGCCGCTGAAATTTTATTATTCCTCAAATTATTCAGAACATGAATAAATTCATCATCATTTTGACGATAAATTTTAGATAATTCTATATAAACTGGCGCTTGCTCTTGAATCACTCTCGAATGAAAGAAGAACATTCCGCTGTAATAATTTCGTAAAACGCCCCATTCTTCTTGTTTTACAACAGGAGGTAATTGCAGTAAATCCCCGATATATAAAACCTGAATTCCACCAAAAGGCTTATTTATTTTCCGAACATTCCTTAATGTCCAATCGATTGCGTCTAATAAATCTGCACGCAGCATACTTACCTCATCTATAATGAGTAACTCTAGATTTCGAATTAAATTTCTACGCTGCCCATTCATATTAAAATGGCGTAATAAACTGTCTTTCGATTCTAATTTCATTGAATCAGTGAACTGAGCGGCAACATTGAATTCAGGGATGAAGCCACCAAAAGGCAATTGAAAAAATGAATGAATAGTAACACCTCCAGCATTTAATGCCGCAATTCCAGTTGGCGCAACAATAATTGCTTGCTTATGCGTTGAGTCAATTATTTTTCGAAGTAAAGTTGTTTTTCCTGTTCCCGCTTTTCCTGTAAGAAAAACCGATTGGTTGGTTTGATTAATGAATCTCTCTGTAAATTCAGCGGGATTGCTCACACTATTAATAGATTCAGTGTTATTATTAAATGGATTTTCTATCATGACGTACTGAAGATACTGAAAAAGTTGGGTTATCTGTTAAAAAAAGAATAAATTAGGAAGTAAATCGTGCATTACAATTTTTCTATTCATCATTTTTCTATTAACTCTAATCTATATTCATCCCCTTTAACAACCATAGGAATTCCGTCAATCAACCATTTTGGCGCAGGTTTTTCTAGCAGATAATAATCAAAAAATTGTCTCAATCGGATACTGTAGTCGATTCGGTTGGCCATTTTTGTTAGATTGTGATCGTCCCCATTATAATTTAAAAGCCAAACCGGTTTTCCTAAACGTTTCATCCCGGTAAACATTTCTATTCCTTGGTACCATGGAACAGCCCCGTCTGCGTCATTCGACATAATTAAAAGTGGTGTTGTAATATTTGGAAGGTGGAAAATGGGCGAATTTTCAATATACAATTCAGGTGCATCCCACAATGTTTGCCCTATTCTACTTTGTTGGCGTTCGTATTGAAATTGTCTATTTAAACCTGAACCCCAGCGAATTCCTCCATACGCTGAAATCATATCAGAAACGGGCGCTCCCGCCATCGCTGCAACATATCGATTTGTCATCGTGATCATTTGTGCTGTTTGATAGCCACCCCAACTTTGACCTTGCAAACCCATGTGCTTTGAGTCAATATTTGGATATAATTTAAGCACTTTGTCTGTTCCACTCATGATGCAATCATATGCCGATTTTGCTGGATGACCTTCACGGTAGCGAATATCTGGGAAGAAAACGACATAACCAGCAGAAGCAAATTCGATTGGGTTGATCACAGAAGCTGATGGTCTAGGGGCATAATGTTTGTGAATATCCTCACTGTACAATTCATAATAATACACAATCATCGGATAACTTTTTTCGCTGTCAAAGTTTTCAGGAGTGTATACCAGCCCTTTTAGCGGAATTCCATCATAACTTGTCCATTCTACTGTTTCAACAGATGCCCAATTGTATTCTTGTTGCTGAGGATTTGTCTTTGAAATCTGAATTTCATTGGTATAGTTTTTATCTAAAAAATGTAGATCTGGATAGTGTGCAACGGTAGATCTCCGAAGTATTATTTTTTCTGTGTTTTTTGAACGCGCGATATCAACTAAATCCGCTTCCATGGCATACATTTTCTTCAACTCACTGCCTTGAGGTTTGGCTGATATTTCATAAATCGCATTTCCATTCGTTTGTTCATTAAACCCTCGAATGTACATGTTGTTATACTCTACATATAAACTATCATGGTCCCAAAAACTTGGTTTCAAGCGCGTTTTTGTATTTTTTCCTTCCTCATTCGTAATAGAATAGATTTTACCCGCTGTAATAGAATAATTCCACACATCGTATTCTGATTGAATCATTACTTCATTTTCATTTTTTATCCAGCCGATAATTCCATAAGGCTCCGCTTTTTGAGGCTGACCATTAAGATCAACTACCCATTTTACATCTTTACGCTCGCATGTGAGGCAAATTTCTTTTTTGGTGGCTACATTTTGTAAGTAATGTTCTCCTTCTTCCCCGTTGAAATACGTATACCATTTTCCTGAAGGAGAGAGATTTCCTCCAAACCCAACTCCTTTTTTTAGAGATTCAACTTTACCATCTGCGATTGAAACACGGTAATGATCTTCCAAATTTGGAGAAGACCAATTATAGGTTCCTTGATACATTTCTTTACATGTGGCCAACAAATAATTTCCTCTCTTTTTAGTAGGAAGTGTAATCGTTAACGTGTCATTTGAAAGGGCAATGATTTTCTTGTCTTCCAATTGTAAAACATACAGATCCGTTTTCTTAAGATCGTCTTTTAATTCCACTTTTTGCTGTGGCTGCAGTCGTTTGTCTTGATAATTCCAGACATCCACCACGGCTTTTTCTGTCACTAAAAGTGTGTCTTTTTGCTTCTGCTCAACTCTTTTCGCAATTCCAAAGAATAAAAGTTCATCATTTTCAGAAAAAACAGGAGAACGATTGTCACTAATGCTTTTTTCAGCAGGAATTGACGCTGTAGATGTATCAATAAGCGTGATGAATTTTTTTGATTTTAATTCTAAATAATTCAATTCGAACTGTTTGTTTTCCGTCGTATCTTCGGTAGATAGAAGTGCTAATGCTTTTTCGGAATGATTAAAAGTACAATTGCTAAAGCCTTTTTTTGTCGCTTCTACAGAATAATCACCTGAGGTAGGTTCCAAAATTGCTAACTGATACGTGACTATTTTTTTCTCTTTTTTATGCGAAATCAGGGCTATGTATTTTCCCTTTTTAGAAACTGCAAATTCAGTCACATCAATATATTGCTGTTTTTCTCCCGTTATAGCATTTAAACTAGTAAAAAGTTTCCCATCCGATTTATATTTTTCT
>CAMDAO010000113.1 GCA_945888595.1 Chryseobacterium gleum
ATTTGGACGAGAATGCATAATTATTAAAAGTTAAAAGGAATTCTAAAAAAAGCAATTATTAGGATTCCGTAACGTCAAATTTATAAAATATCAAGCACATGCAAGTGAAAATACTTTGGGCAGATGATGAAATTGATCTATTGAAACCACATTTAATGTTTCTCGAATCAAAAGGTTATTCCGTAGATACGGTCAACAATGGTGCTGATGCTGTGGAGAAAAGCAGTGAAAATAATTACGACATTATATTTTTAGATGAAAATATGCCAGGAATTTCTGGGCTAGAAGCGTTGGTGCAAATCAAAGAAGAAAAGCCATTTATTCCCGTTGTGATGATTACGAAAAGTGAAGAAGAGTCAATCATGGAAGAGGCAATCGGAAGTAAAATTGCCGATTATTTGATCAAGCCAGTCAATCCAAATCAGATTTTATTGACGATTAAGAAGAACCTAGATCAAAATAAATTAGTGTCTCAAAAGACGAATTCTAATTACCAACAAGATTTTAGGCAACTCGGAATGGCTCTCAATAATCGAATGGATGCCGATGAATGGATTGATATGTTTAAGAAATTGGTGTATTGGGAGCTTGAATTGGAGAAAATCGAAGATTCTGGTATGCGAGAAATTCTCAATATGCAGAAAAAGGAAGCAAATTCACTTTTTTCAAGATTTATTGAGAACAACTATGAAGATTGGTTGAATGGCAAAGAAGAGGCTCCTCAAATGATTCACACAATTATTAAAAATAGAGTGGCGCCAAGGTTGTCAGAAGGGAAAGTGGCTATGGTTGTGATTGATAATCTGCGCTATGATCAATGGGAAATGTTGAAACCAATTTTTCTAAAATATTTTACAATTGAAGAAGATGATGTGATTTTTTCAATTTTACCTACTGCCACTCATTATGCTAGAAATGCTTTGTTTGCTGGTTTAATGCCTTCAGAAATTCAAAAATTACATCCAAAACTTTGGGTGACTGAAGAAGAAGAGGGAGGTAAAAATATGTTTGAAAAGGAATTATTGGAGACGAACCTAAAGCGTTTGAACAAAAATATAAAATGGTCTTATACTAAAATCACAAGCTATGATGGTGGAAAGAAATTAGTAGACACATTCAATGAGTTGAAGGATAATGATTTAAATGTCGTTGTCTATAATTTTGTTGATATGCTTTCTCACGCTAGAACAGAAATGAAAGTGATCAAAGAATTAGCGGATGATGAAGCCGCATATCGTTCTTTGACCGTTTCTTGGTTTGAGCATTCCCCATTGCAAGACATTATCAAGAAAATTGCTGATTCAAAATGCAAGTTAATTATCACGACCGATCATGGAACTATCAAGGTGACGAACCCAATAAAAATTGTTGGCGATAGAAACTTAAATTCCAATCTTCGATATAAAGTGGGCAGAGGAATGACGTATAAGGAAAAAGAAGTTTTTCAGGTCAAAAATCCGCAAGATGCTTTTCTTCCTAAAGGTGCTATGTCAGCTGAATTTGTGTTTGCAAAAGAGAATGATTTCTTTGTGTATCCAAATAATTTCAATCATTTTGTCAATCATTACGGAGATACATTTCAGCATGGTGGTATTTCCCTGGAAGAAATCTTGATTCCTTTCGTTGTGTTGCAACCAAAATAGTAAACAGATACTTTGTTGATGAATTAAAAGCCAAATAAAGATCAGCTGGAACGAATGCCGTAAATTCGTTTCAAGAAAAAGAATGAAAATGACTATTGAAATACATACTTTGAACGATTTGCCTATAGCGGCAATGAGATTTTTAGAAGAAACGACTAATCGAAAAATTTTTGCCTTTAGCGGTGAAATGGGGGCGGGAAAAACGACGTTTATCCTTTCTTTGTTGCAAGCCATGGGAGTAGAGGATAGGCAAGGTTCACCTACGTATTCGCTGGTTAACAGTTATAACACTCCTGCTTTCGGTAAAATTTACCATTTTGATCTCTTTCGTCTACAATCAGAAGAAGAAGCTTTTGATATCGGGATTGAAGAAATGTTGTACGGGGATGGTTATTGTTTTATCGAATGGCCAGAAAAAATAGCAAATCTATTACCTGAACACACAATTTGGGTAACTATAAATGTAAATGAGAGAGGAGAAAGAAAAATAAGTATTGATATTTAACAATTATCTCTTATATTTAAACTCTAAATTCTCATACTTGAATGAAATGATTACAGATCCAGAAATTCTAAAACACTTGATGCAGCAAGGGAGTTTACTTCCGAAGGAGGAAATGCTCGAGATTACACCAAAGAAAGGGAAATTATTTATTGGTATTCCGAAAGAAACGTTCTTTCAAGAAAAACGTGTAGCGCTGGTGCCTGAAGCAGTTTCGATTTTAGTTTTACATGGACATAGGGTAAAAATTGAATCAAAGAGTGGAGAAATGTCTAATTTTTCCGACCGAGATTATTCTGAAGCAGGCGCTGAAATTTGTCATGATTCAAGTGAGATTTTTAAATGCGATATCATTTTTAAGGTAGGTCCGCCGTCTGAGGAAGAAGTTGATATGATGACAGGAAATCAAACGTTGATTTCAGCATTGCAAATTTCAATTCAGCCAAAAGTAATTTTGCAGAAATTAATGCAAAAGAAAATCACTGCCATTGCGTGGGACTACATTCGAGATGAAGAAGGAGTTTTCCCGGTTGTCAGAGCAATGAGTGAAATTGCAGGGACAACCTCTATCTTAATTGCAGGAGAATTACTTTCGTGCTACAGCACAGGAAAAGGAATTATGCTAGGTGGAATTACCGGTGTTCAGCCTGCAGAGGTGGTTGTCATTGGCGCGGGTACCGTTGGTGATTATGCCGTCAGAGCCGCCTTAGGATTAGGTGCTTCCGTCAAAGTATTTGACAATTCATTATCGAGACTTCGTAGACTTCAAAATAACTCGAGTACGCGTATTTATACGTCAGTTATTCAACCAAAAGTGTTAGAAAAAGCACTTAGACGTGCTGATGTTGTGATCGGTGCTTTGAGAGCGCCATTGGGCAGAACACCCTGTGTTGTTTCAGAAGAAATGATTGTAGGAATGAAAGCTGGATCTGTTTTAATCGACATCAGTATAGATCAGGGAGGATGTTTTGAAACGTCTCGAGTGACGAATCATAATGATCCAACGTTTGTAAAACATGGAATAATTCATTACTGTGTACCAAATATAGCTTCACGAGTGTCAAGAACGGCCTCTTTTGTTTTGTCGAATATTTTTTGTCCAATTTTAGTAGAAATGGGCGAGTGCGGAGGTTGCAAGGATCTAATTAAAGGAGACTTAGGTTTTAGAGGAGGAGTGTATATCTATAAAGGAGTATTAACCAGTGAGGTGCTAGGAAAAGTTTTTAATTTGAAATACAAAAACATCGAACTGCTCATACTTTAATGATACAAGCATTAGCCTTACCAAACGCAAATTTACGTCTTTCAAAAAAAGGAAACGATATCTTTGTGTGGTGCGCTTCTAGAAAGAAAAAGTTACTTCTTACTCCCGAAGAATGGGTGAGACAGCATGTTATCCATTTTTTAGTGAGTACTAAAAATATTCCTCTCGGTTTATTGATTTCAGAGTTTTCCATAAAAATAAACACGCTTTCACGGAGATGTGACATTGTCGTTTTCGGAACCAATCAAAAACCAAAATTAATTGTGGAATGTAAAGCTCCAAATGTGGCCATAAATGAAAAAGTATTTCAGCAAATTGCCCATTATAATTTTAAACTAAATGTAGATTATTTGATGTTAACCAATGGACTAAAACATGTTTTCTGTAAAATAGATCGAGAAAATAAGACATTTATCTACTTGGAAGAACTACCCGATTTTTTAATCATTAACGAATAGTAGGTATGAGTAAAATAGTAAAAATAATCGTCCTCATTCTCTCCTTTCATAGTGTAGGTCAAAATGCGGATATTGATTTACTGAAGAAAATTAATCACAGTTATACCACGAACGGAGGAAAAGTGATGACTTTCATCACAAATAGTGATAATCCAGTGACATTTTCAATTCCAGTTAGTTTGTTTGCTGCAGGATTAATAACAAAAAAAAAAGAAATGCTAGTGAATGGTCTGGAACACCTTTCATCTACAGCGGTTTCTGGAATTCTGACAGCAGCTTTAAAGTTTGCTTTTAGCAGACCGCGTCCTAAAAAGACCTATCCAGATGATATTGTTGTATACACCAAAGCAGGGTCTTATTCTTTTCCTTCAGGACATACTTCGCAGGCATTTGCAACAGCAACATCAATAAGTTTACTTTATCCAAAATGGTACATCATTGCCCCAGCTTATCTCTGGGCTTCAGGTGTAGGCTATTCGAGAATGTACCTCGGAGTTCATTATCCAAGTGATGTATTAGCAGGGGCTATCATTGGCAGTGCTTCAAGTATCGGGGCTCATTACCTGTTTAAATATATCAAGAAAAAATGTGTCGCGAAGAAAGCGTCGAAATTATGAAGGAGAAATGGACAATAGATATTTAGACGTTAGAAATTAGACAAAAAAAGGACAATAAAATTGTCCTTTTTTTTTAAAAAAAATATCCAACCCCAACCCCAACCCATAAGTCTTTCAGCGAAGCGGTCTACTGTCTAAACATCTATTTTCTAAATCAACCAAATACTTTTTTCAACAGATCAGAAACACGTGCAGCTGGATTTTTTCGAATAGCTAATTCTTCTTTAGCGATTTGTATGAATAAACCGTCGATTGCCTTATTCGTAGCATATTCTACTAAATCTGGGTTCACCTTTTGAACCATAGGTATTTTATTGTAAGCTGTGAATAATGTTTCCCAATGTCTAGTTGCTCCCACTTTATCTAAAGAAGCTTTGATAATAGGTTTAAATTTCTCTACTAATTGCGTTCGGGTATTAGTGCTTAAATAAGCTGTTGCTGCATCATCATTTCCATGAAGAATGTTCATGACATCTTTTAAGGTAAGATTTTTGATTGCTACAACGAAAAGATCTTTTGAACTATTTGCAGCATCTTCAGCAGCTCTGTTCATGGATTCAATCGCATCATCGACCTTTTGTCCTTGACCAAGTTTCCTTAATTTCTCTTCTACTTGTTTGGCTTCATCAGGCAATAAAAGCTTAATTTGAGCATCTTTAAAATAACCATCAGGTTTAGATAATTGACTTACACCTTTTTCAATTCCATTATTTAATGCCTCTTTCAAACCTTTTCCCACTTCATCTTCCGTCAATCCAGAAGTTGGTTTCGTAGCAACAATTTTATCAATTCCTTTTTTGATATTAGGCACTTGAGCTGAAGCATTCAATGTATTTCCTACAATGATTAGAGCTACTAAATAGATTGTTTTTTTCATTTTAGTTATATTAAAAGTGTAAATTTAATTTTCTAATTTCGTTCTAATCAATAAGTATACCAATTACGCAAACATCATCAACTTGTTCTTGGTTCCCTTTCCATCGTTGAAATGTCTCTTCAAAAATTCGTCGCTGAGAAGACATTGATTCATGGTTAATTTCAACAATCATTTCTCTCATTTGTTTGGGTTTGAATTTTTTTTCATATTCTCCTCCAAACTGATCTGCAAACCCATCTGTAAATAAATACAAAGAATCTCCTTTCTCCACTTTTATTGTATGAGTTTGGAAAGAAGAATAGGTGTAATATTTTCCAATAGGTTGTTTATTTGGTTTAATTTCAGTGATTTCTTTTTCACCTTTTTTTAACAACCAAAGCGGATTATTGGCCCCAGACCATTTTAATTCGTTCGTATTGAGGTGTAGATTACATAAAGAAATGTCCATTCCGTCTGTCAAATTTTCATCGCTTTTTTCAAATTCAGAAATGATTATTTCACGTGTTTTATCTAAAATTAATCCGGGGTCGGTAATCCCATATTCTCGAACAGCACGGTTCAAAGCATTGTGACAAACCACACTTACCATAGCGCCAGGAACTCCGTGGCCAGTGCAATCAGCGACAGCAAAAATAATTTTATTTTTAGTAGGTTCAATCCAATAAAAATCACCAGCTACAATATCTTTTGGATTGTATAAAATAAACGAATTTACTAGATATTCCTTAACCAATCTTTCTGGTGGAAGTATAGCTGATTGAATTCTTTTAGCATAGGTAATTGAGTCTAAAATTTCATGATTTTTTTGTTCTACAATTGCTTTTTGTTCTTCAATAATTTTATTTTGTAATTTTGCTTTTAACATTCTTTTGTAAGAAAATAAAGAGAAAATTAAAGTCGAAATCCCTACTAATATTACTGCCCAAAGAATTATCTTTTGTTTATCTTGATTACTTTTTGCTGTTAAAGCTTTTTTCTGATCTTGGATTTTTTCTTCTGCGATTTTTTTATCAAACTCAAATTGCATTTCATTTTGTGCTTGATTTATCGAATTTGATTCATTTGAAATACTATCTTTATAAATTATGTATAGTTTGAAATACTTTAATTCATTTAACTTATCATTTGTGATATTTGCAATATCAGATAGTGATTCGTAGCAGTATCGAATTGATTTTTTTAATCCAATTTGAAGGGCAATCTGTAAAGCTTTTGAATAATAAAGATTAGATTTTTGAAAATCATTTTTCTTATATGCTAATGCAGCAATGTTCATATAAGAATTACAAATATTGGGTCTGTCGTTCTTTTTCTCTCTTATTTTAAATGCTTTAAGAAAATAAATTTCAGCTAAAACATATTCTTTAGACTTTAAATAGACTAATCCAATGTTGTTATAAGAATCTGCTAATGAATTTTGATTATTCACTTTTTTATCATAATCAATACATTGAAATAGATTTTTTAAAGCTAGATCAAATTTCTTCTGATGCATGTAAAT
>CAMDAO010000114.1 GCA_945888595.1 Chryseobacterium gleum
GAAAAAGTGCAACCAGAAAAACGCATTGAGGATAGAATTGAAAAATTTTGCTCGATGGGTGTTTGGAAATAAATTACAAATTACAAATTGCAGATTGCAAATTACAAATTACAGATTGCAAATTGCAAATTACAGATTGAAAAATTCAAATTAAAACGGCCGGTGTGATCATCGGTTGTTTTGGTTTAAGGGAATAAAATTATTTTTAACATTGATAGAAATTTACGTTATTTTAAACACATAAAAAATGAGATCAATTATTGAAGCAGCATGGGAAAACCGTGACTTATTAAAAGAAAAGGAAACAATTGAAGCAATTAATCACGTAATTGAAGATATTGACAAAGGGATTTTACGTGTTGCTGAGCCGGATATAAATGGTGAGTGGATGGTACATGAGTGGGTGAAGAAAGCGGTTGTAATGTATTTTCCAATTCGGCAAATGGAAACGATTGAAGTTGGCCCATTTGAATTTCATGATAAAATGGCTTTAAAAACAAACTACAAAGAATTAGGAGTGAGGGTAGTTCCGCCTGCAGTGGCGCGTTATGGTGCTTTTATAGCTCCAGGAGTGATATTAATGCCGTCCTATGTAAATATTGGTGCGTATGTAGATTCTGGTACAATGGTTGACACATGGGCAACGGTAGGTTCGTGTGCGCAAATAGGCAAAAATGTGCATTTGAGCGGTGGAGTGGGTATTGGAGGCGTTTTGGAGCCTTTGCAAGCTTCGCCAGTGATCATCGAAGATGGAGCTTTTATTGGTTCAAGGTGTATCGTTGTTGAAGGAGTGAGAGTTTGTAAAGAAGCAGTCTTAGGAGCAAATGTTGTTTTAACGAAATCGACTAAAATTATTGATGTATCTGGAGATAAGCCAGTTGAATACATTGGTTATGTTCCAGAAAGATGCGTGGTAATTCCAGGTTCTTACACAAAAACATTTCCTGCAGGAGATTTTCAAGTTCCTTGCGCCTTAATAATAGGAAAACGAAAAGAATCTACTGATTTGAAAACGTCTTTGAATGATGCATTGCGGGAACATAATGTGGCGGTTTAAAATAAGAAATATTAAATGTTTGATGCTTAATTAAGTCAATATCCAATAGTAAGCATTCAACATTAAAAAAAAGCACAAAAAAAGGGCTGTATCAAATCTTGATACAGCCCTTTTTTTAACCTCTTATATTTTTTTAGAATCTAAATGAAACTCCAAGAGATACCAATGGGCCTCCTAATCCTATTTCTGAATTAAGACCGATGTTGTTTGTAAAGTAATAGCGAACACCTAATGCAAGTCTTAACGAAAATGGCAGTAATGATCCTGATTCTGAAAATTCACCTGCATTCGGCTTATCCGTATTGTATACGAATCGTCTGATGTTTGTTCCAGCTCCAAATCCAACATAAGCATCGAGTTTTTCTTCATTTACAAAATGGTAATTCATTCTTAATTGAACTCTATATCGTTGCATTGCCAGTTTTGAATCGTACGATTTGTATACTGTTTGATCCGCGTTTAATGAATCTATTTGGTAAGATGAACTCATACTGTTGTAAATAAAGTCTACTCCCATTCCAAATTTATCTGCAAGCATGTATTCCGCTCTCAATCCACAAGGTCCAATTGCTGCAGTGCTTACTCCAGTGCTATTACTTTCAATTGATTTTAAAAATGCCTTTCCAAAATTAGGGAAACCATAATAAGGGTCAACAATGACTGATCCTTTCGCATTGATTTGACTTTGAGCATACATAGGTGTAATTGCAAGAAGAGCAATAGTGGTGATTTTAAGTAATGATTTTTTCATAATTTTCGTTTTTAATTAATTTATGTTTTTACTTCTACGACGCTTTATTACAAAAGTTACGCCAAAGTTCATTATTTTAACTTAAATGAAAGGCCAGCAGACATTAACGGTCCACCTAAACCAAGTTCAAGGTTTAATGCAATTCGTTGATTAAAAGAATATCTCATACCTAAGCAGAGTCTCATAGAAATTGGCAATACGATTGAAGAAGAGTAAATTCCATTACTTGATGGAGTTGATTGCTGAAGAACTCCATCAACCCAATATTTTCGATAACGATTGTTTGTGCCAAGTCCAATTCCAAAGTATGGATCGAAATTTGGATTTGAAGTGTCAAAATGAAAATTGATCCGGGCCATGAATCTAATTCTTTGCATAGATCTTTCTTCTGTGGTTTCTATACTAACAGAATCGTATAACTGTGTTACAGCATTGTAGACATAATTTATTTGAGAAGCAGTAAGCTTTTGCTGTGCTGAATTGTAAATAAAATCAAATCCCACTCCAATTTTATCGGTTGCCAAATATTCAGCTCTTATTCCACATGGGTTTATACCCCGTATTGGAGCCGAATTTGGAATAAAGCCATTGTCTGCAAGGGATGATTTAGCAAAGTTTGGAAAACCATAATATCCAGTAACATTAATACTTCCTTGATAATTTGATTGAGAAAATAAGATGGCTGTCGAGAAGAGGTTGATAATAAATAGTAGAATAAATTTTAGATTTTTTTTCATTCGTCGTAAGATTATTAGTGTGCTTATAAAATTGAGTAAAAAAAAACAGAGATGCTTGACCTCTGTTTTTTATTATACTTTTTTAATCATTTTAAGCTCCCTGCATTTTTATTAAGTTCAATGCCGATCCTGCTTTGTACCAATCAATTTGTTGGTCATTATAGGTATGGTTCAACATAATATTCTCTTTAGAACCATTTTCATGAACTATTTCCAATGTGATCTGTTTACCTGGCGCAATTGATTTCAAATCGATCAAATTGAAGGTGTCATTTTCAAGAATTTTTAAATAGTCAGACTCTGTTGCAAAAGTTAATCCTAATAATCCTTGTTTTTTCAAATTCGTTTCATGGATTCTAGCGAAAGATTTCACAATAATCGCTTTTACTCCTAAATGTCGTGGTTCCATTGCAGCGTGCTCACGAGAAGAACCTTCACCATAATTATGATCTCCAACAACAATTGAAGGAACTCCTGCGGCTTTATATGCTCTTTGAACAGCTGGAACTTCACCATAAACGCCTGTTAATTGATTTTTAACGGTATTTGCTTTTCCATTGAATGCATTTTCAGCACCAATCAACATATTATTTGAAATGTTATCTAAGTGACCTCGGTATTTCAACCATGGACCAGCCATAGATATATGATCAGTAGTACATTTACCTGCAGCTTTAATCAATAATTTTAATCCGCTAATGTTTTGACCATCCCATGCATCGAAAGATTCTAATAATTGTAAACGACTTGAATCAGCAGCAACTGAGATAACAACACTTGATCCATCTTCAGCAGGAGCTTGGTAACCCGGATCTTCAACATCAAATCCTTTTGGAGGTAATTCCCATCCAGTTGGAGCGTCAAATTTCACTTGTTCCCCTTTGTCATTTGTCAACGTATCTGTTAAAGGATTGAAACCTAAATCTCCCGCGATAGCTATTGCAGCAACTATTTCCGGAGAAGCAACAAATGCATGTGTATTTGGATTTCCATCTGCTCTTTTCGAGAAATTTCTATTAAAAGAATGAATAATAGTATTTTTCTCACCTTTTTCAGCTCCAGGTCTATCCCATTGACCGATACAAGGACCACAAGCATTCGTAAATACTTTTGTACCTATTTTTTCGAACGTATCAATAATTCCATCACGCGCAATAGTGTATCTAACTTGTTCTGAACCAGGATTTATTCCAAATTCAGCTTTTGGTGTTAATCCTTTTTCGATTGCTTGTTTAGCGATAGAAGCAGCACGTGACATATCTTCGTAGGAAGAGTTGGTGCAAGAACCAATCAATCCCCATTCAACTTTCATTGGCCAATCATTCGCAGTAGCTTCCTCTTTCATTTTAGAAATTGAAGTTCCTCTATCTGGCGTAAAAGGTCCATTAATTTGAGGCTCTAATTCAGATAAATTAATTTCAATTACTTGATCAAAATAAGCTTCTGGGTTCGCATAGACTTCAGCATCACCTGTCAAGTGTTCAGCGATTGAATTCGCAGCATCAACCACATCTTGACGACCTGTTGCAGCTAAATATCTTCTCATTGAATCATCATAACCAAAAGTGGAAGTTGTTGCTCCAATTTCTGCACCCATGTTACAAATCGTACCTTTTCCAGTACAAGATAAAGAAACAGCTCCTTCTCCAAAATATTCAACAATACAACCTGTACCGCCTTTCACCGTTAGTATATCAGCAACTTTTAGAATGACATCTTTAGCAGAAGCCCATCCATTTAGTTTACCAGTTAATTTAATACCAATTAGTTTTGGAAATTTAAGTTCCCACGCCATGCCTGCCATAACATCCACTGCATCCGCTCCACCAACTCCAATCGCTACCATTCCGAGACCACCCGCATTTACGGTGTGAGAATCAGTTCCAATCATCATTCCACCGGGGAAAGCATAATTTTCTAAGACCACTTGATGAATAATTCCAGCACCTGGTTTCCAAAAACCGATGCCGTATTTATTTGAAATGGAAGACAAGAAGTTAAAAACTTCATTATTTTGGTTAATAGAATCTTGTAAATCTTTTGAAGCACCCACTCTTGCCTGAATCAAATGATCCGCGTGAACAGTAGAAGGAACCGCCACTTTTGTTTTTCCAGCTTGCATGAATTGCAATAAAGCCATTTGTGCAGTTGCATCTTGCATTGCTACTCGGTCAGGAGCGAAATCAACATATGAATTTCCTCTTTCAAAATTTTCGGGAGCTTTTCCGTCCCATAAATGAGTGAAAAGAATCTTTTCTGTCAAGGTTAAAGGTTTACCAACTATTTTACGAGCAGCTTCTACTCTTTCTGGAAATAAGGCATACACCTTTTTAATCATGTCTAAATCGAATACCATAAATTGTGTTATTTAAGATCTACTTATAATGTCTGCCGCGAAATTAAGCAATTTGAATTAAATTTCTTTCGGTTTTTAAAAGAAAGTTTTTTGACCTTGCGATGTTAGATTTTTAGATTCTTGCCATTAGACGATTTATTATGTTCGATCAGAATATTGTATTAGCAAAAAAACAGTTATATGTTCTTTTACTATATAAAATATACCGTTTAAATAAATTGTTTACTGTTATTGATATTATCCTAGTATATTTGAGAAAACTATTTATACTATGAAACATACAGTTGCTTTATTATCGCTATTAACGTACATTCTGCCTATTTCCTTGTTCGCTCAAAAAGAAGAGTTTTCTTGTTCCAACATAAAAAGCAAGAATAAGTTATTGAAAAGCAATACGCTTACCGTTGAACAAATTGCACAAACTGAGCGCTATGATGTTCATTATTACCTATTGGATTTAAATATGACCAACATTTCAACAGATCTTTCAGGTACGGTCGAAATTCACGGCGCGGCTAAAGAAAACCTAGATTCAGTTTGGTTCGAATTATTTGAAACATTTACAATTTCTGAAATAAGATTAAATGGAAGTGCGGTAACCTATAATAGAAATTTGTCTGCAATTAAAGTTCCTGTTAATCTAATGATGAATGACGCCTTTATAATTTCTGTTACTTACAATGGATCACCTCCAGATGTTTCATCAAATCCTTTGGGTGGTTCCGGTATGACAAATGATAATTCTCCATCATGGGGAAATCAAGTAACTTGGTCTTTGAGTGAACCATTTTCTGCATTTGAATGGTTTCCATGCAAGCAATCATTAACGGACAAAGCGGATAGTGTTGACGTGAATATTACAGTTCCTTCAACTTGCAAAGCGGGGTCAAATGGTGTTTTAGTGCAAGAAATTGATTTAGGAGATGGTAGGACAAAGTTTATGTGGAAACACCGGCATCCGATAGATTATTACTTAATTTCTGTTGCTGTAGCTGAATATGTAGATTATACGGTTTATGCGAATCCAATTGGTGCTCCTAATCCTATTCCTATTCAGAATTTTATTTATAATAATCCTTTGACCTTGCCAAACTTTCAAACAGACATCGATGAGACAGTTGATTTTATAGAATATTTTTCAAGCGTATTTGGACTCTATCCATTCCATAATGAGAAGTATGGACATTGCATGGCTCCTTTGGGAGGAGGAATGGAGCATCAAACAATGACGACTCAAGGATTTTTTGATAATACATTAACTGCTCACGAATTGGCGCATCAATGGTGGGGCGATCATGTGACTTGCAAATCATGGTCGGACATCTGGGTAAATGAAGGTTTTGCTTCGTATGCTGAATATTTAATGTTGGCAGAAATGTACCCTGGAGATGAGGTATCTGATATGAATGACCGACATAACAATATAAAAAGTGAATTAGGCGGAGGTATTTGGGTGGAAGATAGTTTAAATAGTGGACGTATTTTTGACAGTCGCTTAACGTATGACAAGGGAGCAGCTTTTGTGCATACACTAAGATACATGCTAAATAATGATGCTCACTTTTTTTTAGCTTTACAAAATTATCAATCTAATTTTTCTTTTTCAACAGCAATAGGTTTGGATGTGCAACAAATAATGGAAAATATTTCAAGTTTAGATTTGTCAGAAACTTTTGAGCAATGGTATTTTGGAGAAGGATTCCCGACGTATTCTGCTAAATGGAATGTGGTGGACAATGATTTGCATGTAAATGTTACGCATACCACGTCAATGCCAAGTGTTACGCCTTTGTTTACAAATGATTTAGATATTCGATTTCAGCGAACAGGGATGAGTGATACGATTGTTCGTTTTGATATACAATCCGTAAATGAGAATTTCATTATTAATGGATTAAATAATGTAACGAACTTAATTAAAATTGATCCAGAAAATTGGATTATTAA
>CAMDAO010000115.1 GCA_945888595.1 Chryseobacterium gleum
TGCTGGTGTAAATGCCGTACCGTTTGTAATTACATTGTCCCAAGTGTAGCTTGTTGCTCCTGACCCACTCAATGTGACTGTTGTTCCAACACAAACTATTTGGTTAACTCCTGCTGATACGGTTGGTAATGGATTTACTGTAATATCTAATTGATCTGTGTTTACACATCCGTTAATATCTGTTCCTGTGACGGTATATGTAAGAGTTCCTAATACTGGTGTAAATGCCGTACCATTTGTAATTCCATTATCCCAAGTATACGTTGTTGCTCCTGATCCACTCAATGTAACTGTTGTTCCAACACAAACTATTTGGTCAACTCCTGCTGAGAGGGTTGGTAATGGATTCACCGTTACTATTCCTGAAGCTACTGTGCTAGGACATCCATTTAATGTATAAACACACGTATACGTTGTCGTTGAACTAGGCGTGACAGTTATAGAAGCGGTTGTTTCTCCAGTTCCCCATAAATACGTTACTCCACCTGTTGATGGTGTTGCTATTAAAGTTGTACTTGCACCATTGCAAACAGTAGCAGAATTAATCGTTACAGTAGGTGCAGGTATATCAGTTATAATAACAGTGGCTGTATCTTTACAGTTTATATAGGATGTGGCAATAACGTGATAAGTTCCGGCACATAGTCCCGTTGCTATTGCTGTAGTTTGATTAACCGGGTTATAACCAGCATCAAACCATTCATAAGTATATCCTCCAATAGATCCACTGGCAGAAGCGGTTGCTGATCCATTACAAGTACATCCCGCGTTTACAGAAATTGCAGATACATTAAGGGGTAAAATTGGTAAGCAAGCGTTATTAAATTGAGCAATATAAGCTGCGTTCGCTGCATTGTTAGGACTCCCTGGGGTTTGGGCTCCAGGTGAAGGTAAATTACTGGCATTTGTCCAGTTTACCGTATTATATGGGTCTACTCCATTAAAATATTGTACTTTTTGAGCACCTGAACCTGAAAAATAAATCTGATTGTTTAGATTATTAGAACCCCAGCATACTGAAAACACTTCACAACCTGCAAGATTAACAATTCGGGCACAATCTCCTGGATTCGCCAATAGAGTATTATTCCAATTACCTCCTGATATCCAGCCAGTTATAGGGTAAGAACAAGCAACTGCCCCTGGAGTTGTAGCATTCGTTTCAAATAAAGTACTATTTACGGGCGCAATAATTTGGCAATTTCCATCTGATAATGACAAATCTACTGCAGGAATTGCAGGGTTAACATCCCCATTATTGTAGATTAAAATAATCGTACCTAGAGGAACGCAAGACCAAAGTAAATTCTGTGAAAATCTTACTGCTCCAGTAGCTATCCCACCCGTACCATGGTAACCACTATTGTCGTCAAAAATCCATCCACGTATATCAATACAGGGAGGAGTAGATGCTGAACAATCGTAAGTAACTGTATTACTCACAACAACGAATTCTACATATTCCTGATTTCCAGCAGAACCATTTGAAACCTCATTTATAATTAAAGTTTGAGAAAAAACTGGAAATGAAAATGTTATTAATAGTAGTACAAAGTAAGCCTTGATTGTTTTCATGATAGAAAACGAAATTAATTCAATAAGTAAAAAATGGTTTCGGAAGCGTATTGATAGACAATATTCCTGTAGGAATTCACTTTTTACATGACGATATTACGAATAGAAAATTACATTCAAGTTAACTTAATATTATTCTTTTTATGTTTTTTACCAATAGCGTCCTAAATAAATTTAAAAATTCCAATTTTCAACCATTTCATTGACTTTCATCGATAAAATGGTTGTTTTTCAAAATAGTATCCCCTGTGTTAATTTTGGTGGCGGTTCAATGTGTTCCTCAAATGGTCTATCTAACCATTTTTGAAGGTCAATTTTCACAAATAAATTTAAACGAATAAAAGCAACTAAGTTTGAAAGATACCAATCATATTTTGATTGAGCTTTTAAAGCTTTAAGGATTAAAATTGTTATTAAAGCAGTCCATATCTAGATCATAACTGCATTTGCAGATGTCCCGATAAATGATTTAAATTTCCTGTTGCAGAAAGAAGACCGTTACTAATATCACGAACAGATTGACTCTTCGCAAATTGACAAAATAACATTGAAACTAAATGATTCCAACTGTTATAACCTTTACAATGTCTGTCAGTTTGTTTATCCTTTACTAATTTATTGAATTTTGAACGATCTAATTTTGATATTATTTGAGAAAACAGAGTTATATTTGCCTTGAGAGAGGGTGTTTTTGTTTTGAAAATCGAAGATAATTTGATATAAGATTTTCCCTCTCTTAATTTTACAACATTTTATAAAACGTGTAGCTCACTATTGATATAAAATAACAAAATTCAAATTATTTCATATTTACAAAGCTCTAAAAAAACTATTAATTTAATGATAATGTTGACCCCTAATTCATTTAACAATTGATGTATTTATTTGTATACTAAAAAAAATATAATACATTATGAAAAAAATTATTTACGCAGCTTTGTTTCTTTTTCAGGGCAGTTTAATGGCACAAACAGTGTCATTGGTTTCACCACTTTCTTCGTGGAAATACCTAGCCAATGGATCCAACCAAGGAACTGCTTGGAGAGCGAGTACATTTAACGATGCTTCTTGGCTTGCTGGAAATGCCCAATTGGGCTATGGTGATGGAGACGAGGCAACTGTTGTTAGTTTCGGACCAAGTTCTTCTGCAAAATACATCACGACGTATTTCAGAAAAAGCATTAACATTGCTAATGCAGCAGCGTTGTCAAGTATTTTACTAAAAGTAAGAAGAGATGACGGTATCGTTGTATATGTTAATGGAATAGAAAGATACAAAAATAACATGCCAACTACAGTTTCTTATACTACGAAAGCTTCTACTGATGCAAGTGATGACGGAAATACATGGTTTTCGACAACAAGTTTATTAGCATCTCATTTTGTAAATGGAACTAATGTTATCGCGGTAGAAATTCACCAAAGAAGTGCATCTAGTTCAGATATTAGTTTTGATTTAGAATTAACAGCAACACAATCAGGAATAGATGTAACCGCACCAACTGTTCTAACATTGAACGCTGCAGACAATGCTATAAATGTTGCTGCTACTTCTAATTTAACAATGACTTTCAACGAAACAGTTCAAAAAGGAACAGGTTCAATTACCATTAAAGAAGGTGGAGTTGTAACTCAAACGATTGCAGTTTCAGACGCATCTATTGCCGTAAGTGGTGCAACTGTTACTATCAATCCAACTGATTTTACTTTCTCATCTGCAGTAAACGTAGAAATGCCAGCAGGAACATTCAAAGATCTTGCAAATAATAATTATGCAGGTATTACAACTGCTACTGCGTGGAACTTTGCAGTTGAAGCTGCTCCAAGTGTTTGTAATACGATCGGATGTTTTACATCAGTTCAACCAACTGCTCAAACAACTAAATTAGTATTGCCATCTACTCACCATTTCCAAATGTTATCTAAACAAGGAAATGCATACACTGTAGGCGGTGGAAGCGTACCAGGTGGACAAGATTTTACCGGATATGTTCCAATTTCTGGTTCGAGCACAAATGGTTATTTACATGTAAACCATGAAAATTCTCCAGGTGGTGTTTCAAACTATTCAATCAATTACAACTCGACAACAAAATTATGGAATGTTGCTTCATCTCAAGCAATTAGTTTTGCTGCTTCTTCAATCGTTAAAACGGAAAGAAACTGTTCTGGAGGAGTAACACCTTGGGGAACTACAATCACAAGTGAAGAAACGAGAAACACAGGGGATGCAAATGGAGATGGTTACATCGATTGTGGATGGCATGTTGAAATCGATCCAGTTACAAAACAAGTAAAACAATACGGGAACGGAATTCAAGAGAAATTATGGGCGATGGGTCGTATGAGTCACGAAAATATCGTTGTATCTTCTAATCAAACAACTGCTTATTACGGAGAAGATTCGCCAGATGGTTGTGTCTATAAATTTGTAGCAAATACTGCAGGTAATCTTTCTGCAGGTACTTTATACGTATTAAAACTAACAACTGCTTTGTCAGGTGGTGAACCAACTTCTACAACAGGTACATGGCTTGTAGTTCCTAACACAACACAAAGCGATAGAAACAATACCTATTCTTTGGCAATTGGTTTGGGAGCTACACAATTCAATGGTGTAGAAGATGTTGAAATTGCACCAAATGGTCAAATTTATTTCACCTCAAAAGGAAATGGAAAAGTATATCGATTTACGGATGCTACAACAACTGTTTCAAATTTCATAACATTTGTTGGGGGAACTAGCTACACAATAAACTACGGAACAGCAAGTGCAAGCGAATCTTGGGGAACAGGTAATGACAACTTGGCTTTTGATGGAGAAGGAAATCTTTGGGTAAACCAAGATGGTGGTAGAGGTCACCTTTGGTTGGTGAGGCCTAATCACACACAAGCTTCTCCAAAAGTTGAGCTTTTTGCAACTACACCTTCAGGATCTGAGTCAACAGGACTTACGTTCTCTCCTGATTTCAAATACATGTTCTTGTCTATTCAACACCCTTCAACTTCAAATGTTGCACAAATAGATGCTAGTGGAGCAAATGTAAGCTTCAATGCACCTGCAACAATTGTTATCGCAAGAAATGAAAATTTAGGTACAAATCCACAAGCACGTTCAATGCAAATAGCTTCTACTGAAAACACTGAAATGATTCCTGCTGCTCTTGTTTCTAGTGTAAGCTTATTCCCAAATCCTAACAAAGGTCAAGTGAATTTAGCATTCTCTATCGAGGAAGAGTCAACGATTGAGGCGGTATTGTATTCTGTATCTGGAACTGAACTTATGAAGGTATTAAATACTACATACGACAAAGGACAACATGAATTCAAATTGGATTCTACATTGTCAACTGGAACATACTTGATGAAAGTAAACATCAATGGTTCAGTAAATGTGATTCGTTTTTCTGTAAACTAAAAACAATTTAAGTCTATTCATTCAAAAGTCATTTCGGTCATTCATCGGCCGAAATGAATTTGTTATTTAAAATAAAATGATGAAAAAATCTATTTTATTGCTGACGTTGTTATTTACAACAATGTCTACAGGATACCAAACTGTAAAAGATGAGGTCGTTTTTTATTCGATGACGGAGGCTCTTAAAAAACCAGAAACGGTTAAAGAGTTGAACTTAAGAGGACAAAAAATATCAGAAGTTCCGGCAGGAATTTCTTTCTTAAAGAATTTAGAATATCTGAATATGATGAAAAACGATATTGTAAATTTAAATGAAGAAATATATTACTTAAAAAACCTTCAAACGTTAAACGTTAGACAAAACAAATTGGATTCTCTTTCTTCTTTAATCGGTCAACTTGAAAATTTAGTAACATTGGATTTGGCAAAAAATAAATTAAAAACATTGCCAGAAATGCTGACAAAAGTGACAAAATTGAATGTTCTTTTACTATCTGAAAATAAATTAGAAAAGCTTCCTAATGGAATTGGAGAAATGGAAGAATTAGAATTCATTGATTTAGATAACAACATGTTAACTGAATTTTCTACTAATTTATGTAATTCAAAAAAAATAAAAAACATATCAATGAGATACAATAAAATTCAGAACTTACCTGCAGGCCTAAAAGGAATGACTGAATTAGAAGTTTTGAATCTAGCAAACAATCAATTAAACACTATCTCTTCAGAAATAGGGGAAATCATCAAACTAAAATCATTGATTGTCAACCATAACAATCTCACTTCCATACCAGAGGAATTAACAAATTTAAGTGCATTAGAAATGTTAGTACTTAGTGGAAATAAAATCACAAAATTACCAAAACACATGAATCTATTTAAAAACTTAAAGACTTTACTTTTAGTCGACTGTCCAATTTCTGAAGAAGAAAAAAGTAGATTGAAACAACAATTACCTAACTGCGATATTCGATTCTAAAAGAGGTAACATAAATTTAAATTCTTCCTTTATATCTTAAACTCAAAAAATACCGTTCTTTTGCAATAGAACGGTATTTTATTTAATACATCATTATATTTGAAGCATATTTATTATTAATGAATGTGTATTTTGTGATTCATTTGAAATTCAGAAATGTTAATTAATAGCCATTCATTTAAAATGCCTCCAGCTTTAGCCAAAATAATAGTTACTATCATTTTATTTTAAGAATAGCATTCTCTAGCTTTAAATCAGTATTTATAGGTTTTGGCTAAAGCCCATTTGTATGGGAATATTATATTTGAATGGGCTGAAGCCACATTCCAATTCAATCTTCACAATGTTTAGTAATAACCTCAGTTCGACTAATATTTTGTAATCAGAACGCCTATAAATAGCGAGATACGACTGAAAGCATAGAAGAAATAACTGGTTATTTTAATAGGTTTTCGGGAAGTAAATCGCAATTTATAGGTGGGTCATTAAAACACTTTTCAATTTAGTTCGAAAATCCTTCGTTGTATTTCTTTGATTTAACAAGTTAAACCTGCAAAAAAACGCCTTGTCTTTTCAAAGTAAATTGAAATCTGATAATAAAATATTAGTCGAACTGAGGTTAATAGTATAATAGGAGTCAAATAAATCTTGATAATTATGAAATAAAATTAGTCAAAAGATAATTGGAATAAAATGGAAATGATACAATAAAAAAAAACACAGAATTACTTTTTTATCCATATAGGATTTCAATAGTAATTTAATACCAGCACCTCAAAATAATTTTAACCCAGTTAATCTGTAAAAATTTCC
>CAMDAO010000116.1 GCA_945888595.1 Chryseobacterium gleum
TTATGCGAAGGTTGATCCGGACTATATTCATGGTAAATTGGCGGACACAGAAGTCGAACTTACTAAAGTAATGAACAATCCCAAAGAATACAAGAAATTAAAAGATTCAAATCCTGACTTTGAAGTAATGACTGATAAGCAAATTACAAAAGCTGTTTTGAAAAATAGTAGAAGTGCTTACAATCCAAAATCTACAGCTATAATGGCTCTTTCTGCTCTGATTTTGTATGCACTATTAAATAGTATTTTCATCACTGTAATCTTGAGAAAACTGGTTTTTAAACAAATTCAGAAATAGAAGTCAATACGTTAAATACTTTCTCCAATTTCCGATCCTAAATCTTCATAATTAATTCCGTCAAATGTACCTGATGACATCATCAATAATACGGAATTATTCCATTTTTGTTGGTGAATATATGCTAACACTTCAGCTGTTTCAGTCATGACCGTTACTTTTCCACCAAATGCTTCTTGAACCATTTCTTTCGTGATGGGTTCTAATTTTTTATGATGTACCACCTCATGACTAAAATAAACAACCGCTTCATCAGCTTTATCCATAGCTCCTATATAGTGAGGTAAAAATTCTTTTTTCAAGGAAGAAAAAGTATGTAATTCCATGCAAGCAATTACTTTCCGTTCTACAAACTGTTCTTTAACTGCTGTGGTTGTCGCTTTTAATTTTGAAGGAGAATGAGCAAAATCTTTAAACATTGTAAATGATTTCTTCTCTATCACTTTTTGTAAACGTTTTCCAGCACCAGTAAATGAAGTTATAGCTTGTAAGAAAGTATGCGGTTTAATTCCCATCGCTTCTCCTACTCGCATTGCCCCCATTAAATTTTGTAGATTATGACCTCCAAATATTTGTAAATCATATTTTTTTCCTTCAAAATGAAGTCGTGTTCCTTTTTCAGTAACATCGTATACAGGAGTTTTATAAGAAACCGATTCTACTGAACTTGCATATTTATTTCCTAGTTTTTTAACTTCCTCATCTTCTTCATTATAAATCAATGTTCCTTTATCTTCTATTTGTTGACAAAAGATATCAAATTGATCTACATAATTTTCAAAAGTTGGAAACACATTAATATGATCCCAAGCAATACCACTTAAAATAGCAATAGTGGGTTTGTATAAATGAAATTTTGGTCTTCTATCGATTGGCGAACTTAGGTATTCGTCCCCTTCTAATAACATTATTGGCGCTTCTTCAGTTAATCTAACCATACAATCATATCCTTCTAATTGTGCACCGACCATGTAATCAACATTCATTTTTAATTCGTTGACAACATGTAAAATCATTGAAGTAATAGTTGTTTTCCCGTGACTTCCACCAATAACAACTCTAATTTTATCTTTGCTTTGTTCGTATAAATATTCCGGATACGAATAAATTGGAATATTTAACTCCTTGGCTTTCAATAATTCTGGATTATCTTCTCGAGCATGCATGCCGACAATTACAGCATCTATCTTTTTACTAATTAAATCAGAATTCCAACCAATAGAATCTGGTAAAATTCCTTGATTTTTTAAGCGCGTATTGGACGGTTCAAATATTTCATCATCAGAACCTGATACACTTACCCCCTTCCTGCTCAAGGCTATTGCTAAATTGTGCATGGCACTTCCACCAATTGCTATAAAATGTACATTCATGAAATAAGCATTATGCTTTTAGTTTCCTACTGATTAATTAATAATTTTTTTTCAAGTTTGGACCTTGCGTTTCTTTTTGCCAAACATTTTGTGTGGTAGGGCTATTGTTTTTTGAAAAAGTAGTTGCTGTAGTTGTTTCAGTTTTTACATACACAGAGCCATTCCCACCCACTACCACGACTCTTCTTGTGACAATAGATTTCATCAAACCATTTTCATCATTTACAGAAAAAACCTCTTGCGAAACACCTTCAGGGTATTCAGCGCCCAGTGCGTTTGCAACTATCGGTTTCGCAATATTTTCTTCATTCTGTTTATCATGAATTGATTGAGTGGCATCTAAGTGCTTCTGATCATTGATTAAACCTTGTTCAACATTTTGATCATCCAATAAATTTGCCCTATCTTTTATCAATAGATTATTGGCAATTAATTTTTCGTTGGATGCAATAGTAGTTTCAGAATTATCGCCTGTTTTTTCTTTTAATATATTTTTATTTTTCAAATGTTTTAACATTTCGTTATTGTATGCAAGTACATCTCCATCATCAAGTTCTTTGTGCGCGCGCTGAAACAATGTATTTGAAGCTTGTTGAGTCCCCTTATTTACTGACTCTTGTTCCGAAATCTTTTTATTAATATCAACCATGGAGGCTGTCGCAGTCATTCCATCCACCTCGTCTTTACTAGACCCTTCCTGGTCTGAGTTATTCACATTTTCTTTCAACTGTTCTAAATCAGTTAACATTTTTACAGCATTCACTTCATCTACTATAAGTTGGTCTTCGGAATCCTTTTTCGCCTCCGTAATTTCAATTTCACTTTTTAAATTTTGATTCTTCTTATCAGTGGTTTTTTCGTTATCCGTTTCAATTGTGACCAAAATTGCCTTTTCAATTCGATCATCAAGTGCAATTCGAGATTCAGTATCATCTTGTTGATGGGCAATA
This sequence comes from Chryseobacterium gleum, assembly GCA_945888595.1. GTDB lineage: Bacteria > Bacteroidota > Bacteroidia > Flavobacteriales_D > Crocinitomicaceae > CAIUKX01. The sequence goes on from CAMDAO010000116.1 coordinate 2,622, forward strand.
ATATTTTCTTCTATATGTAAGATTGAAACTTTTGTATCTACATTTTTATCTTCATACTCTTTCGTTCTTTTTGCTTCCAAATCTGAATACTCTGAATTATGCTTTTTAATAAGGTCTCCCTTATCAACAAATACTCCTTCTCGGATTAAGTAATCTGCTGTATTTTCCTCTTCAATCAGATTGAAATTTTCATCAATTTTTTGATGATCTGAATTTTCAAAAGCAATATCTTCTTCATTTTTATCTGTTTGCTCTTTAATAACATCGTTTCTAAGTTTAATTACTGCTGAAAGATCTTGTATGTTTGCATCCGATCGTGCAATCACAGCCTCCTGAATTTCAGAAACAGTCATTGTTGTTGCAATACTTTGCTCTTGTTTTTCAGCTGTTCTATTCGCTTCAAAATCTGTAACCACCTGCACGCTATTTTTAAAATTTTGATTTTTAGAGGTTTTTCTGGCAATTTCTGCCTTCTCTAACTCTGCCCTTGCAGCAACTTCGGACTCTAGGAAAGGAATACCTAGATCTTCCAATTTTTCAGGCTGAACATCTTGCTGAACAATGGGAGCAGATGGATTTAAAAGTCTTTCAATTTCATCCAACTTAGATTTAGGGTATGGATCTGTAAGTCTCAATTTTAAAGCTCTTTCATAATAATCTTTTGCTTTTATATAGTCTTTATCATTCAATTTACGATCGGCAGCAGCTACTATTTTTTTGTACTCAACATTTACTTCATTACCACTCTGAATTTCAGACAATCGTTGACATTCAGAAACCTGCTTAATGGCATTTGGGTCATTCTCAATAATTGTTAATGCTAGTTCATATCCCTTTTTAGCATCTACATATTTTTTCTGATCAAATAACTTTTTCGCATCACTCATCGCTTTGTCAAAATTCTTTTTCACCTCTGTCTTTTTCGAATTGGCATTTGCTAAATCATCCAAAATCTGCTGAGTTTCAGAAATTTTACTTTGAGCATTGGCATCCCCAGACTTTGCAGCAAGAGCATTTTGAAAATCCGTTAAGGCAAGTGCATACTTTTTATCAACCAAATTTTTATTACCTTTCGTCATGCTACTAGTATACAAGGCTGTTTTTTGCAGCTCCGCTTGATTAGAACTAGCTGCAGAAGCTTTCAATTTTTCTAATTCAGAAATTTTGGTTTTAGGAAGTACCTCTGTCGGTTTTTTACTCGATGCTTCTTTATATTTTAAAATCGCAGCATCGTAATTTTTAGCACCTTCCTGCTTCGAAGCTTCACCCATCAAACGTTTAAAGTCTTCTTCCAAAGCTGCTTGCGATTGACCTGCTTGCAGGGCTGCCTTTATCTCTACTAATTTTTGAGATATAAGCGCATCAGGTTTTACACTCACTGCCTGCTCCAATTTTATTTTTGCTTCGTTCCATTTTTTTGACGCCGCTAAAGCCATACCTTCCTTCTTCAACGCTTCGAATTGAGCATCTTTCTCTGCTTGACCCTTTGCTGAATCTAATTTAGCACTGATTTCTTTTAATTTTAATTTCGCAATTTCATTGGTCGCTTCTTCTTTTAAAACCTCCTCAAACTTGATTTTTGAACCAGCTAAATCATTTTTGGCAAAGGCTGTATTACCTTCTAAAATTAATTTATCAATTTTTAATTGTTTGGCAGAATTTACAGATTTTTTTGCAATTAAATCATTGACTTCAGCAATTTTAGTCTTCGGTAAAGTTTGTGAAGGATCTAAAGTTAAAGCTTCTGTATATTTCGTTTTTGCTTCATTTAATTTACCTGAAACAAGAAAGCCATCCGCGGTTGACATCAATAAATTGTACTTATCTGATTTTTCCTTTTCGCTTACCGCTTTTCCTAATTCAATATCAATTTCTTTTATTTTAGCTGTGATTACAGGATCGGCTTTTATGGCAAGTGCTTGATTTAATTTTGTTTTTGACTCACTCCATTTTTTAGCTACTGCTAAATCCATACCTTCTTTCTTCAATCCATCAAACTGAAGATCTTTTGAAGCTTGGGATTTTTGATCGGCTATCAAACCAGTTAATTTATTTATTTCACCCGTTGGATAAGGATCACTTTTCTTTTTCAAAGCTTCTGAATATTTCGCAGAAGCTTCCTGATATTTCTTTTGGTCTCTTAGGTTATCAGCAGCAGAAATTAAATTTTTATATTCTAATTCAGCTTGCTGTCCGGCTAAATTGGCACTTTTCTGATCTTTAATTAATTTATCTAATTCACTTATTTTCTGTGTAGGAAGCGCTTCTTTTGGCTTAATAATCAAAGCTGCTTCATATTTTGTCAAGGCCTCTTCGTATTTCTTTTGATTCATTAAAGCAGCACCAGCATCGATTGCCGCCTTATATTTTGCTTCAGTAGCAGCAGCATTGCCAGCACCAGCAGCAAGTGCATCTGCAATTTTTTTCTTTGATTTAGTGCTAACAGACGGGTCTAGCGACATTGAGTGAGATACTTCATCCCAGAAAAACAGTGCTACAGGTTCCGTTTTTAAAAATGAAAAATCAATGTCTGCCTTTTCTGTAAATAATTCACCCGGAAGAATCATGTCCTGAACATCACCTGCAGGTAAATCCTCTACATTTATTTTAGAAGTATTTATATCAATTTTTTTACTGACAAAACCAGCTTTACTGAACACCACCTGAATAATTCCTCCGAGTGGAGCATCCGTTTCAAAATTATATTTACCATTCGAAGCTGTTTGAGAAGAAGCAAGCGTTTTTCCTCCACCAATAATAGAAACGGTAACACCTGCTTCAGATTTCTTTGTATCAGCATTCGTTATTTGACCAGAAAAATTAAATGCCAACTGCTGAGTTGACCCCACGAAAGCAAATAAAAACACTCCTATAAATAATATTATTTTCATATCTATTAATTTTAAACGATACTCTGTACATCTAGTTACAGATTTGGTTTAATTTATGTAAAACTTTTTTTTGAAAAGTGCTACAATTTACAAATATCGTTAAAAAAAACTACAAAACATAGATTAATACACTTAATTTTTTTATACATAAATACCTAAATATCAATATATTACACATTACTAATTGAGTCAAAAACAATTTAAACACATCGGCCATTGTCAATTTCAAAAGAGTAATGTCATTTTTAAACTATTCATTATTTTTTCGGATGGCTAGTAAAGCAACTAGAAAGTAAATCACCAATTCAAAATCATCAATAGTTATGAAATTTTCGCTCATGACTTATTTAATCTGAAATTTTAATCAATATTTTAAATAGTGGTTCTTTCCTTGGCCTCGACGACTCAAAATTGATATATACGTCAAAACTGAAATTAAATTCCTACTTTTGAACACTAAATTTAAAAAAATGAAAAATATTGCTTTAGTTGATAAACACATTGCTTTAGGAGGGAAAATGGTTCCTTTTGCTGGTTATAATATGCCTGTGCAATATGAAGGAGTAACCATTGAACATGAAACTGTCAGAAATGCAGTGGGTGTGTTTGACGTTTCTCACATGGGGGAATTCGTTTTGCGTGGTCCTAATGCCTTGGCTTTAATTCAAAAATTTGCGTCGAATGATGCGTCGATTTTAGTAGATGGTAAAGCTCAATATTCTTGCATGCCTAACGGTAAAGGAGGAATTGTGGATGATTTAATTATTTACAAAGTAAATTCTGAAGAATATTTTATTGTTGTGAATGCTTCAAATATTGAGAAAGATTGGAATTGGATTTCATCTTTAAACGACTTGGGAGTTGAAATGGAAAATCTTTCAGATGATTATTCGTTACTAGCGATTCAAGGACCAAAAGCTGCGGAAGCAATGCAATCTTTAACAGAAGTCAATTTAAAAGATATGGTGTATTACACTTTTCAATATGGCTCATTTGCTGGGATTGAAAATGTAATGATATCTGCAACCGGTTATACAGGTTCTGGTGGATTTGAAATATATGTGAAAAATAAAGATGCCGAACAAGTATGGGATCGCGTTTTTGAAGCAGGTAAAGCATTTGGAATTAAACCAATTGGTTTAGCAGCAAGAGATACTTTACGTTTAGAAATGGGTTTCTGTTTATATGGAAATGATATTGACGACACTACTTCACCATTAGAAGCTGGATTAGGATGGATAACGAAATTCACAAAAGATTTTACAGATTCAGA
>CAMDAO010000117.1 GCA_945888595.1 Chryseobacterium gleum
CAGGGGGAACTGTCGTTTCACCTCAAACATCTGCTATTTTTTCTAATGTAACTTTAATCGGGCCTTTTAGAGGTGTTCCTGGAAGTACAGTTGCATCAGGATACAGAAGAGGCGCTCGTATCAGAAGAAATTCTGCTTTAAAAATCTACAACAGTATTTTTATGGATCATTTAACGGGTGTCTATGTGGATGGGACATTGTGTGAAGCAAATGCAACAAGTGGTTCATTAAAATTCAATAACAACATCACGGCAGGAAATAATCCAGGTAAAACTACAGAAAGAAATTCTACTAGTACGTATAATATGTCTGCATGGTATGGAGCTGGAGCAAATGATTCAATCCTTTCATCAGCTGGTATCTTAACGACTCCTTATGATTTTCTTGCGCCTGATTATAGACCAGTATCAAGTTCAATTGCATTGAGCAATTTTTCATTCCTTGATGCAGGAATTACTTCTACTGTATTATTTGCGCCAGTTGCAACAACTACTGTTCAATATTGTGTGAATGAAATAGCTACTCCTTTGTCTGCAACAGCAACAACTGGAAACACTTTAAAGTGGTACACAGTTCCTACAGGAGGTGTTGCTACAACTGTTCCAACGCCATCTACTATAAGTGCAGGTACATTCACATATTATGTGGCCCAATCTGGTATCCAAGGAATTGAAGGACCAAGAACAGCAATTGTTGTTACAGTGAATGCAAATCCTTCTGCGCCAGTTGTTACTCCTTCTGGAGCAACATCTTTTTGTACAGGTTCAACGATTACGTTAACTTCTGATCAAGCAACAGGAAATGTTTGGAGTGATGTTTCAGCAAGTACAACTTCTTCTATTGTTGTAGGAACAACTGGAAATTATACAGTTACTTATACAGATGGAAATGGTTGTTCAGCTACATCAGTTGCACTTTCTGTTAATGTGAGTGCTACACCAATACCAACAATTACAGCTTCAGGTCCTTTGAGTTTTTGTGAAGGTGATTCAGTAATTCTAGTTTCTACAAGCGGAGATACATACCTATGGAGTGATGCTTCAGCTTCAATCAATGATTCTCTAATTGTTTACGAAGCAGGGAGTTTTACTGTAACAACAACAAATGCAGATGCTTGTTTAGGAGTTGGAACTTCTAACGCAACTGTTATTACAGTGAACCCTGTACCAACAGCAGGAGCTACGTATACAACTTCTGGAAACGTTACTACTTTTACTAATACTGGTTCTGTAGGAGCATCATCTTACTCTTGGGATTTTGGAGATGGAAGTAATTCTTCTTTACCTGCGCCTGTGCATGCTTTTGCAGCAAATGCAACCTATACGGTCGTATTAACTGCTATTCAAGGTTCTTGTACAAGTACATATACTTTCGACGTAATAATCAACGTAGGAATAAATGAATTAGGTTTATTTGAAAACATTTCATTATATCCTAACCCTGTGAAAGATGAAGCTAATTTAGTTATTGAATTAAATGATAATTCAGCGATTGAAGTGGTGGTTTATGATCTATCAGGTAAAGTTGTTTCTTCTGTATTTTCAGGTCAAGTAAATGCAGGAAAAACAGAATTTAAAATTGATACAAATGAATTTGAAAATGGAATTTACTATACTAAAATTAGTACAGCTAATTCTTTGAAAACTATTAAAATGGTTGTTTCAAAATAATAATTTGTAGTATAATATTGAAAGGCTGCCTGTTAGGGGTAGCCTTTTTTATTGCGATCAATTTGATGGTAAAATACGCTAAAAAACAAGGTAACATTAAATTAATATTCAATCAAAATATTAATGTAAAGTTAAAGTGTAAATTCAGTATAAGCGCTTTCTAACTCTTAACTTTGATTAAATTATTTTAATTAATAAGTTATGGTTCAAGGTTCAAAAGGGCATACAATTTTGTTGGTTGACGATGAAAAAGATATTTTAGATTTTTTATCCTATAATTTATCAAAAGAGGGCTACAAAGTGTATACAGCTTTGAATGGTGAAGAGGGTGTGAAATTGGTTAAAAAATTAAACCCTTCTCTTGTAATACTTGATTTGATGATGCCTGTAATGGATGGAATTGAAACATGTCAATTAATTAGACAAGATATTAAAATAATACAACCGCTTGTTGTTTTCCTTACTTCTAGATCTGAAGATTATTCTCAAGTAGCTGGATTTGAAGCGGGTGCAGATGATTACATCACAAAACCAATTAGACCGCGACTTTTAATCAGTAAAGTAGAATCGCTTTTTAGAAGATTTTCAAGTAACCAAAATCTAGCGGAGGTTAAAACGTCAATACTAAATATTGACAGAGATAAATTTATTGTTAAAATAGGAGACGTAAAGCATATTCTTCCAAAAAAAGAATTCGAATTGCTTGAATTACTTGCAAATCGTCCCGGAACAGTATATACAAGAGATCAAATTTTGTCTTTAGTGTGGGGGAATGATTCTATTGTTGGTGAACGAACAATTGATGTTCATATAAGAAAATTAAGAGAAAAGTTAGGAAATGATTATATTCGCACCATTAAAGGAGTCGGATATACATTTAGCGAAATTTGAAAAATAATAAACCAATCTTTTTATTGTTTGCAGGCAGTGCAATTACCTGTATAAGTTCAGTTGCTATTCTGATCATAATTAATTTGTTAATTGTTAAGGTTCCGGTAATTGTTTTCTTCCTTTTACCAAGTTTGGTGCTCATAACTTCTTACATCACATTTTATTATTTCGTCAATGTTTTTTTAAATGAACGGCTGAAATTAATTTATAGAACGATTAGAAAGGGGAAAATAACAAATACCAATTCGATTGGATTTAAGCTTTCGGAAGATATTATTTCAGATGTACAAAATGAAGCATTAGCCTGGACAAAGGAACAAACAAATGAAATTTCTAAATTAAAAGAACAAGAAGAATTTAGGAAAGAATTTCTTGGAAATCTTGCCCATGAGTTAAAAACTCCCGTTTTTTCAATTCAAGGATATATTTTGACATTATTGGATGGAGCATTGGAAGATGAAAATGTGAACCGAATGTTTCTCGAAAGAGCCTCCAAAGCAACGGATAGAATGACAAGTATTTTAGAAGATTTAGATCAATTAACACGACTAGAAGTGGAAGATTTTAAGTTAGAACTTAGGCCTTTCGATATTGTTGAGCTAACACAAGAAGTTTTCGACTCATTTGAAATTATCGCGAAGGAAAAAAATATACTTTTGAAATTTTCTAAAGATTATTCAGGTGGAATTACAGTAATGGCCGACAGGAGTAAAATTGCACAGGTATTGACAAATTTAATTGGTAATTCAATTTTTTATGGCAATGTGGGAGGCGAAACCTACGCTCGTTTTTACGATGTAGATAATATTGTCACCATTGAGATTTCGGATAATGGCCTGGGTATAGAAGACGTTTATATTCCCCGGCTTTTTGAACGTTTTTATCGTGTAGAGAAGAGTCGAAATAGAAATGAAGGTGGTTCTGGACTAGGACTTGCAATTGTAAAACATATCATTGAAACGCATGGTCAGAAAATTACAGTTAGAAGCACAGTTGGGTTAGGCAGCACCTTTTCTTTTACATTAGATAAAAGTAAGGTTGGAGCAAATACCTTGTATTCTTCAAGAGGTATTCAATTAACATGAATTGTATGATGCTTGTTTTTTTTTAAACCAAAATCCTTTCATAAAAGAAATATTTAAGGGACATTTGTACCCAGAATTTTATACGTATAATGAGAACGAAGTATATTGATTTAATTGATCAAACATTTGATTTTCCTCAAGATGAATTTAATTTACGTGATGAACGTTTATTTTTTCACGGAATAGATTTAATGCGTCTAATTGACGAGTACGGTACCCCTTTGAAGTTTAATTATTTACCTCAAATTTCCAATAATATACAAAGGGCTAAAGGATGGTTTAGGGAAGCAATGCACAATCTTGGATATGGAGGAAATTATCATTACTCGTATTGTACAAAAAGTTCGCATTTCTCCTTTGTTTTAGATGAGGTACTAAAAAACAATGTTCACATCGAAACTTCTTCAGCTTTTGATATAGATATCGTTCGAAATTTATATGCTTCTGGAAAATTAGCGGATGGGCAATATGTTATTTGTAATGGTTTTAAGACCAATACATACGTCAAAAATATTGCGCACATTATAGATGAAGGGAAGTTAAATGTTATTCCTGTTGTGGATAATATTCAAGAGTTGCAGGAGCTTCTTGATTCTACGGATAAAGATATAAATATTGGCATTCGTATTGCCTCTGAAGAAGAGCCAAAGTTTGAGTTTTACACTTCTCGGTTAGGAATTCGGTACCGTGAAATTGTGCCATTTTACAAGGCGATGCTGCAGGATAATCCGCGTGTTAAAGTGAAAATGCTTCATTTTTTCATTAATACCGGAATTAACGACACGGCCTATTACTGGAATGAGCTTACCAAATTATTGAGAATTTATTGTGATCTTAAAAAAGTATGTCCTTCTTTGGATTCTTTAAATATCGGAGGAGGTTTTCCGATAAAAAAATCGTTGGCCTTTGATTTCGATTATGCTTACATGGTGAGAGAAATTTTAACGCAAATTAAAAGAGTCTGCATGGATAATGATATTCCTGATCCAGATATTTTTACTGAATTTGGCTCTTTTACAGTGGGAGAAAGTGGAGGTGCAATTTTTAGTATCTTGCATCAAAAACAGCAAAATGACAGAGAGAAATGGAATATGATTGATTCTTCTTTCATGACAAATCTTCCTGATACGTGGGCAATAAATCAACGGTTTATTCTCTTGCCAATCAATCGTTGGAATGATGATTACGAGAGAGTATTGTTAGGTGGTTTAACGTGTGATAGTGATGATTACTATAATTCTGAGCAACATTCAAATGCCATTTATTTACCAAAATTTGATAAAAATAAAACGCTTTATTTAGGATTCTTCAATACAGGAGCATATCAGGAAACAATCGGTGGATTTGGAGGTTTGAAACATTGTTTAATCCCAGAGCCAAAACATATTTTGATAAGAAGAGATGAGAATGGTAAGTTAAAAACTGAATTATTTTCTGAAGAACAAACAGCTGCTGATTATTTAAAAATATTGGGATACTAAATTTAAATAATTATTTGCCTATTAATAGTAGCGTTATTTAATTCAAATGATTAAACTTGCAGTCGGTTAGAGAAAATGATTGAAACTGCTCGACAAATAACATGAAAATAGATAAAATTTTTTTACAGACACATACTAAATTCGCCAAAGCTTTATCTGAGTGGGCTCAAGATATGAATGTAGAAATTATTGATTTTCATGAAAGAAATATCGAAGAAGTAGATCAAATGGATGGTCTATTAATTTTCAACGAAAACCAAACCATCGAAAGAGAAGCAGCTGAATTAAGAGATGTATTTGATTTGAAGCAGAGACCCATTCAAAAAATCGATATCAATGGAACCTTAGTTGTTGGGATTTCTAATTTCACTTTTTGGTTGGAAAGAAATAATTGCAAAAAAATATTAGTGGTTGGTTCAGACCATTTATTAGAAAACCCCAATTTAGAGCGTTTTTTGTCTAATATTAAACTGAAGTAAATACGGTTTTCCGCGCATCAGACAGACTTTTCACAAACCTGTAATCTCAATTTCATTTCTATAAATATCTTCTAAAACTTCTCGTTTACGAATAAGGTGTGCTTTTTCATCTAATACTAAGACTTCTGCCGGTCTCAATCGAGCATTGTATTGATTGCTCATAGAAAAACCATAAGCGCCTGCATTATGAATCGCTAAAACATCTCCTTCTCGCACTTCGGAAATCATTCTGTCATATCCAATTGTGTCACTTTCACAAATATATCCAACAACGGAATAAAGTTTTAGCATACCATTTGGGTTACTGATGTTTTCAATATGATGGTATGCATTGTAAAACATTGGTCGTATTAAATGATTTTGACCACTATTTACGCCCACAAAAACTGTTGACGTAGTTTGCTTTACGGTCGTTACGGTAACAAGTAATTTCCCACTTTCACTAACAATAAATTTCCCGGGCTCAAACCATAATTCCAATTCACGACCATATTTCTTGCAAAATTTCCTGAATGAATCTGCAATTTTTTTACCGATTTTATCAATTGGTGTTATGATGTCATGTTCTTTGTAAGCCACTTTAAAGCCACTACCAAAATCTAAAAATGTCAAGTCAGGAAATTCTTGGGCTGCATCATATAATAATTCAGCCCCTCTGATAAACACATCTGCGTCAAGGATATCACTTCCAGTATGCATATGCAGACCATTAATTATAATCCCGTAGTTTTTTGCTACTCGCGCGATATGTTTCACTTGATGAATGGAGATTCCAAATTTTGAATCAATGTGACCAACCGAGATGTTCGAATGTCCTCCTGCCATAATATGTGGATTAATTCGGATACAAATGGGGAATTTAGATCCATAAATATTCCCAAAATGTTCTAGGATGGAAAGATTATCAATATTGATGTGAACACCAATTTCGACAGCCTCCATGATTTCAGAAAAATCAACACAATTGGGCGTAAACATTATTTGATTCGGTAAGAATCCAGCTCGCAAACCTAAGTGTATTTCTTGTATCGAAACAGCATCTAACCCAGCCCCTTCTTTTTTTATTACGCGTAAAATATTACTATTATTTAATGCTTTTAAAGCGTAATGTAATTTAACAT
>CAMDAO010000118.1 GCA_945888595.1 Chryseobacterium gleum
TGTTTTAAATTTAAAGAATGTTCTTCTTCGTGAATAGCAATATTTGTATCTTGAATAGCGATAGACTTTTTAATCCAAGCCACCTGAATTATTAAAATACTAGTCAACGAAATGATTCCAAGAAGAATAACAATATTCGTTTTTTTATATATCGTATGAAGGAATTTTTGCATTTATTAGATTATAAGCGAATCATCAATTTCATTAGCCCAAGCAATGATTCCTCCTTCCAAATTATATAAATTGGTATAGCCAAAATTTTGTTCCAGAAATGAAATTGCATTCGCGCTTCTTGCGCCCGAACGGCAGTGAATAATTACTTTTTTGTCTTTTGAAATTTCTTCATATCTTGCTGGAACTTCTCCCATTGGAATTAAAATTCCTTGAATATTTGCATTTTCAAATTCGTGTAATTCACGCACATCGATTAATTGATAGTCTTCCTTGTTATCAATCATTTCTTTTAATTCATTAACATTTAATGATTTCATATTTTATTATTTTATATACTATTTCTTCCCAAAGGTACAATTTTGAAAAAGCTTTTGACAAGTATATTTGTGAATTTTTTGTTAATTACGAAAGTTAAAATTGTTTTTTGTAGAATCTTATCTAACTTTGTGAGTATGCGAAAATTTATAGTTTTCTTTTTTCTTTTTATATATTTATTTTCTTCCACTGAGTTATCAGAATTGTTGAAAGTAAATGTGCTTATTGAGCATTTTGCGGAACATAAAATGGAATCTAAAAACCTTTCTTTTAGTCAATTTTTATATATGCATTACATTCAACATGGAAAAGATAATGGTGACGGGAAAAAGGATGATAAACTGCCATTTCATTCAGATTCAGAGACGGTAAATTCTTTAATTTCGGTCCCAATACCATGTGTTCCCTTTTCGATTTCATTTATTCATATTTTACAAAATGACAAGAAAGTCAATTTCTATGATAGTGATAATTCAATCACGTCGTCTTTTTTATCGACCATCTGGCAACCACCTCAAATAGTGTAATGGAACGAAGTGATTCTTATCACTTTCATTTTTAAAACGAATTTCGTTTTTTGTTTCATTAACTAAAATTATCATGTTAACTAAAATTATTGAATTTTCTGTCAAGCAGAAGCTAATTATTGGGTTATTTATCATATTTCTCTTGGGTTATGGAAGTTATGAATTAACAAGATTACCAATTGATGCAGTCCCTGACATTACAAATAATCAAGTTCAAATAATAACCTCAGCACCAGCACTAGGGGCTACTGATATTGAAAGGCTTGTTACTTTTCCTGTTGAACAAGCCAGCAGCAATATTCCTGGTTTAATCGAGCTTAGAAGTTTTTCTCGATTTGGATTATCTGTTGTTTCGTTGGTTTTTAATGATCAAACAGATGTTTATTGGGCTCGGCAGCAAGTTCAGGAGCGACTTCAAAATGTCAAAGATCAAATCCCAAAGGGGGTTGGAGTTCCAAGTTTAGGACCTATTACTACTGGTTTAGGAGAGATTTATCAATATGTTGTGAAGGCAAAAAAAGGCTATGCGCATAAATACAACGATACTGATTTGCGAACAATTCAAGATTGGACGGTCAGAAGAGAGTTATTGCGGGTAGAAGGAATTGCTGACGTGAGCAGTTTTGGAGGGAAGTTAAAGCAGTATGAAATTGCCATTCACCCCGACAAACTAAATTCTTTTGGTTTGACAATTGAAGATGTTTTTTCGGCCGTTGAGAAGAATAATCAGAATACGGGTGGCGCCTATATTGAGAAGCAATCAAGTGTCTTGTTCATTCGAACAGAAGGTTTAATCGGGAGTAAAGAAGATATTGAAAATATATCTATTAAAATCACAGAAAGTGGCACGCCTCTATTTATAAAGGACGTTGCAAGTGTTGAGATTGGTCATGCTATTCGGTATGGAGCTATGACGTATAATGGAAAAGGAGAAGTTGCAGGCGCTGTTGTAATGATGGTGAAAGGTGGTAACAGCTCTCAAGTTATTCGGGATGTAAAAATTAAAATTGAGGAAATTCAAAAGACCTTGCCTGAGGGAGTAGAAATCGAACCATTTTTAGATCGCACAAAAATGGTCAATAATTCGATTCATACTGTAGAAACTAACTTATTGGAAGGTGCTTTAATTGTGATTTTTATTTTAGTCCTTTTCCTTGGTAATTTCAGGGCAGGATTAGTAGTGGCGAGTGTCATTCCTTTAGCTATGTTGTTTGCTATCATCATGATGAATTTATTTGGAGTAAGTGGAAATTTAATGAGTTTAGGCGCATTGGATTTTGGCTTAATCATAGATGGAGCGGTCATAATTGTGGAAGCAACGATGCATCAAATTAGTCATAGTAAGAAATTTAAGGGAGTTTCTCGTTTTGATCAAAATCAGATGGACGGAATTGTAAAAGATTCTGCAGGAAAAATGATGAACAGCGCCGTATTTGGTCAAATTGTAATTCTTGTGGTTTATTTACCAATTTTCACCTTACAGGGAATCGAAGGGAAAATGTTTAAGCCAATGGCACAAACGGTTGCATTTGCTTTAATTGGCGCTTTTATACTTTCTTTAACGTATATCCCGATGATGAGTGCCTTATTATTGTCAAAGAAAGTAAGTCATAAACCAACCATTTCCGATAGAATGATGGGGAAACTGGCACGATTCTATCAACGCACACTTGAGAAAGCATTGGTGCATCCAAAGAAAATTATTGGTTCAGTAGTATTTTTATTTATATTCTCTATTTTCACGATGACTAAGCTTGGAGGTGAGTTTATTCCTGTTTTGGAAGAAGGAGATTTTGCAGTTGAAACAAGAGTCTTAACAGGAACAAGTTTAGAAGAGTCACTTGAAACTTGCCTCAAAGCGGAAAAGATCTTATTAAATAAATTCCCTGAAGTAATAAAAGTGGTAGCTAAAACTGGAAGTGGCGAAATACCAACAGATCCTATGCCAATAGAGGCGAGTGATTTGATGATAATTTTAAAGGAGAAAAAGGAATGGACCTCGGCTAAAAACTTCAATGATTTGGCAGAAGCGATGAAAAAGGAGTTGGAGGTTATTCCGGGAGTAACTTTTGGATTTCAATATCCTGTTCAAATGCGTTTCAATGAGTTAATGACTGGTGCTCGTCAAGATATTGTTTGTAAAATATTTGGTGAAAATTTAGATACTTTAGCTTTCTATGCGCACAAATTAGGAAACGTAATCCAAACGATTAATGGTGCGGAAGATTTGTATGTGGAGACTGTGACGGGAATGCCCCAGATCGTGATCGAGTATAAACGGGCTATTATTTCTCAATATGGTCTATCTGTTAATGCAATAAATAAGGTAGTAAACACTGCATTTTCAGGTGAATCGGCAGGTATTGTTTATGAAGGAGAAAAAAGATTTGATCTAGTGGTGCGAATGGAAAAAGCAAATCGCGAAGATTTAATAGATGTACAAAATTTACTAATTCCAACTCCAGATGGAAGTCAAATACCATTAATTAATTTAGCCGATGTGACCATTTCTGACGGTCCAAATCAAATACAACGCGAAAATGCAAAACGAAGAATTGTTGTTGGGTTCAATGCTAGAGGAAGAGATGTTCAAAGTTTGATGCAAGAATTGCAAAAGAAAGTCGAAAATAAAATTGTATTTCCACCTAGTTATTCAGCGCATTATGGCGGTTCTTTTAAAAATTTAGAAGAAGCCAAAGCGAGTTTATCTGTCGCAGTCCCTTTGGCTCTATTACTGATTTTCTTCTTATTGTATTTTGCATTTAAATCTATCAAACAAGGGTTACTAATTTTCTCAGCAATTCCACTATCTGCTATAGGAGGTATTTTTGCATTAGCTATCTTAGATATTCCATTTAGTATAAGCGCGGGAGTTGGATTTATTGCTTTATTTGGTGTTGCTGTTTTAAATGGAATTGTGCTTGTTGCCGAATTCAATCAATTGAAAAAAGAAGGAATTACTGATCTAAAAAGAATTGTATTAATGGGAACGAAAATTAGAATGCGACCTGTACTAATGACGGCGTTTGTAGCATCCTTAGGCTTTTTACCAATGGCAATGAGCCATGGAGCTGGGGCAGAAGTTCAACGTCCTTTGGCTTCTGTGGTGATTGGAGGCTTATTATTAGCTACTTTTTTAACCTTGTTTGTTCTTCCGATTTTATATGTTGCAACGAGTAAAAGTTCAATAAAGAAAATACCATTAGATAATTCAACTGTTATAGCAGTGTTACTATTTTTTATTACTGCACCCTGTTTTTCTCAAACCCCTATAACGTTGAAAGAAGCTTTGGACACAGCAGTGACCAATAATTTAGGTTTAAAAAATGAAAAATTAATTTCTGCCTATCGGATGCAATTGATAAATACATCATCTGCTATTCCTCAAACAATGGTTACTGCTGATTATGGAAGGTTGAATAGCTATTATTTCGACAACAAATTTGGCGTGAGTCAGGGATTAGCTTTTCCTACAGTATACAAGAATACTAAAAAAGTGCTAACCGAGGAATGGAAAAAAAGCGAAACAAATGTTGCGTTGAAATCTGTAAATTTGAAAAAAAATGTTGCTCACGTTTTTTACAATTTGGTCCACTTAAAAGAGAAGAAACAGTTATTGTTTGAAATAGATAGTATTTACTCCTCGTATCTAGAAATTGCAAATCTTCGCATAAAAGTAGGAGAAAGTAATATTCTTGAAAAGACGACCATTGAAAATCAACGTGTTCAAATTCGGAATCAGTTACATCAATTAAATACCGATATAGAGGTTGAAATGTTGCGTTTCCAATTTTTACTGAATAGTAGAACAGCATTTTCAGCTTCAACTACAGATTTAAAAATGCCTATTAATGGGCAAATAGACAAGGCTGTGGCAGAAGGGCATCCAAATCTTCAAATTTTGAATGCGGATGTTCAGATTGCTTTGTCAAACATTAAATTAGAGCAAGCTAGGTTGCACCCTACTATATTGGTGTCGCTTACTTCTGGAACGATGTTCGGAACAGGATCCAATAATTTAACCTATGATTATTCAACACGCTTTAATTCAGCTCAAATTGGTTTAGGGATTCCTTTGTTTACAGGGCAAAGACAAAACGTTAAAGCATC
The DNA here is from genome assembly GCA_945888595.1 of Chryseobacterium gleum. GTDB lineage: Bacteria > Bacteroidota > Bacteroidia > Flavobacteriales_D > Crocinitomicaceae > CAIUKX01. The sequence goes on from CAMDAO010000118.1 coordinate 5,127, forward strand.
TAGAATAGCCGCAGAAATTGCGACAAACAATTTTGATGTTGAAAGTCAAAATCTAGCGAATCAACTTAACATCGCTATTCAACAGTTTGAAGTTCAAAAAACAATTGTAAAAGAGTGGGAAGAAGTTGCCCTTCCGAATGGCTTGATCATTTTTGAAACCGCCCAAAAGCAATTTATAAATGGGGATATAAATTATTTAGAATGGGCCATGTTGGTGAATCAAAGTATTTCGATAAAAAGTGATTACCAAGATGCCCTGCTAAGATTAAATGAAAGTACGATTAATTTGATTTATCTGCTGAACGATTTCTAACGAAGTCTTTTTTCAACGATAATTTACAAAAATTATATAAAATTAAAAATTATGAAAACGATATACATTTTTCCGTTAATGCTCCTATTTAGTGGGTGCGGAACTAAAGAAGTAAAGGTAGAAAGTACAAAAACAGATGCGGTTGAGACAATGTATGTTTCCTTAACGGCCGCGCAAATGGAAAACGTTGGAATCAAGACGAATAAAATGGAAGAAAAGGAAATTTCATCTATTTTAAATTTAAATGGAAAAATAGATGTCCCACCTCAGAATTTGATTTCGATAAGTATTCCAATGGGAGGATATTTAAAGTCCACCGATTTATTACCCGGTTCTGTTGTGAAAAAAGGACAAGTGATTGCGAGTTTAGAAGATCAGCAATATATACAGCTGCAGCAGGAGTATTTATTAATGAAAGTTAAATTAAAAATCTCTGAAGGAGAATATAATAGGCAGAAAGAGTTAAATGCAAGTAAAGCGTCGAGTGACAAAGTGTATAATCAAGCGGAGGCAGATTATAAAACAGCACGAATAAATGTGAGAGCTTTAGAAGAAAATTTACAATTAATAGGAATAAATCCAAACAATTTAGATGAATCTAAAATTTCAAAACGCATTACTATAATATCACCAATAGATGGATATGTTTCAAAAGTAAATGCAAATATTGGTAAATATTTAACGCCAAGTGAAGTGCTTTTTGAATTGGTGAATGTATCAGATATTCACTTAAATTTAACTGTTTATGAAAAGGATTTGGAAAAACTTCAGATAGGTCAAAAATTAATAGCATTTAATAATAATGAACAAAATATCAAATATCCATGCGAAATCATCCTCATTGGTCATTCACTTTCTAATGAAAAAAGTACAGAAGTGCATTGTCATTTCATCAAATACGATAAAAATTTGGTCCCGGGAATGTATATGAATGCCGAAGTTGAATTAAAAAACAATAAAGCGATGACACTGCCAGAAGAGGCTGTTGTGCGTTTTGGTAATTCTGAATTCGTTTTTGTAGAAGTAAAGAAAGGGAACTATGAAATGATGGAAGTTCAAACAGGAGGTAAAGAAAAAGGGTACGTTGAAATTATCAATAGTGAAAATTTGAAAAATCGACCTATCGTTGTTACGGGTGCTTATTCATTATTAATGAAATTGAAAAATACGGAAGAATAATTCAATTTGTTTATATTTAATTGCGTTATTTAGCACATTAGTAAGTAGAAATAAAAAATGAATTTATATTCAAACAAACAAAAGTGGAAAATTACTTTACTTG
>CAMDAO010000119.1 GCA_945888595.1 Chryseobacterium gleum
GAGGCGCCTGACGTTTTGAAGTAAAAAAACAATCCAATGGCAGTAAAGAAAATGGTTTTTAGTATCTTTTTTTGATGCGTTAAAGAAAAAATAACCATCACGAATAAAAAGAATAACCAAAAGTCAAGTTGAGTAAAACTTAAACCATACCCTGCTCCATGATTAAAAGAAAATAATTTTTCTAACATCTTATTTACTTTTTAGTTTCTGATAATCCATTTGCTCCAACCACTTCATAAATGCATCAAAATACAAATCTCCTTTTAAATGGTAGCCTACCGCCGTAAAATGTACTTTATCAGGTTTCATTAAATCTGCATCTTGCCAGGTCTTTGAAGATCCTAATTCTCCCATTAACCCATATAAATCCCAAACCGGACACTGATATTGAATGGCCAGCTCTTTAATTACCACCCTCTGACGTTCAATATTTTTATTTAAGTGCTTCTTTAGATAATAGGAATCATTTGGAACCGTCAATAGAATGGCGCAATTAGGATTTGCACTCAACACAATTTGAATCATTTTATCCAAATTTGCTTTGTAAATTAACGGATCGAATTTATCAAAAGGCAAATTAGCATCATTTGTTCCCACAGAAAAAGCAAAAAAATCCGGTTCTGATTGACTCAATTGCTCTTCAAAATTTCCACATTCTAAATAAGTAAATAATGCTGCTCCATTCACTCCAATCGCTGTATATGAAATACCTGGCAGTTGATTTGTTAATTGAATCCCAGAAATTTGGACATCAAATGGACGATTTGTTTTTCTAGACATAAGTAAATCAAAAGAATCAACACAAGTTTCGAAAAAAATATCTGTATAGCCAATATCCGGATTATCTCTTTGATCAACAATACAAGTTTGGAGCTCATTAAAATTGAAATCGTATGGAAATTTACCTTTATTATGAAATATCCTAATTCTTGTAAAACCTGGTTTTACATCCGTTTTGTTATAGCGGAAGTGTAAATCAATGATTGAATCATTGCAGGAGACAATGGCTCCTAATAGACCATAATTTAATTCACACACCTCTTTTCCTACACTTCTAAAAGATTTCCAAGAATTAGAAGAAGAAAATTCATAATTACCAGGATTGTTTGATTTTGCTAAATCAAATGGGAACAAAAATCCTCTTTCACCAGGAACATTAGGCCAATATTTTTGCAGATTTGTTCGAATATCATGTGTGTAAATATCAGCTTGCAAATGAGATCCTCCCAAATGGTAAAAGTTTAATTTTCGATCATTCTCATGAACCATTTTTAGCATGTTTCTATACAAATTATTCCAATTAGGACTTATCGGCGTAAAAAATTCAAACGTATTTTTTTCAAAATGAATAAAAGGATATTTGGTTTTCAAAGAAGTATCGATCGTATAAAAATCAAAATATTGATCCAATTCAAGTGAATCTTTATCGCGCGTAAAAGTCTGCGCATGAAAAGCACAAATGAAAAGTAAATAAGCACAAAGCATGAAAGTTTTCAATTTCACAGCTATTTTTTTTTAATTTATCATTTTATAATTATCCCCTATTTCAAGGTACTTGCAATTTCCATTTTGCAAACTCAGCCTCAAACGCATCATAAAACATTTGAGATGCTATACTTGCGCCTCTATTGCTAAAATGAATATAGTCCTTCCCAGCTAAACCGCTTTCTACCCATGCAGGCATAGAATTTAAACCACCCATCGCAGAGTATAAATCCCAATAGCCAGCATTTTCTTTGCCCGAACATTTTTTCATCTGAGAAACGAGATAAGGCAAAAGTTTATACGTTTCATATATTCCTCCAATAAATTTTGACATATCACTAGGACCTATTACAATAACAGCTGCTGTCGGATTTAAACGTTTTGCCATTCGAATTTGTGATTGAAATTGACTTGCAAATCTGCGCACTGCTGAGCTATCTTTTAAATAGGGAACAGAATTACCGCCAAATTGTAAAATTAGCAGTTCACTATTTAAATCGTCGTACATTTTACTCAAAACAACTCCATCCATTGACCCAAAAATAGTACCACTGCATCCTCGCATTCCAATATTATCAACTTGAATTCCATAATCTCCCTCCAAGGCAAAACCACAAATTGTAGGACTAATCGGACTTGAAAAAACGTATTTTAATTTTCCAGCATTACTGGAGAAACTCAAAGGTAAACAATGATATTTGCCATCTTTGATTAAACTATCTTCATGAATTAAATTTCCATTTTGATATATTTTTACTCCACAAGGTTTCACGCAACTTGAATAATACATTGTCACATTATTATAGGATCTTGCTCGACTTTGCGCACTGTGAGATGGTTCGATTTCTATCCATGCTTCTTTGATCGAATTTGTATTCGCTATTTGCAAACTATCATAAATTTCTTCCGTAAATCGAGCTGCAGAACCCATCGCTCCATATCTTCTATTTTTCAATTTTGCGCCTCCAAAGCAATTATATCTAGCAAAATTAGCAGAGCAAATCTGCTTAAATGAAAAGGTGGGATATACATTCATTGCAGGAATTAATCCTGGGCCATTCCCCCCAAATTGATTTTGGATTCGTTGTCTAAGATACGACGTCATGCGGTCTCCTTCAATTTGCGAATCCCCATAATGCAAAATGTGGATTTTCGATTTTTCAGAAGCTGCTTTGTCTAATTTCGAGAAAAACTGATTCAAACTCGCTCTGGCGCCATCATTTAATACTATTTCTGAGGTGCTTTCTTCTGATAAATTGCCCCCTTTTGGTGCACCAACTAAGCCAGTTGAATTGTTTAAATGTTTCTTCTGCTTCTTAAGTTCTTCCCTTTTTTTCTTTGAAAGAACGAAATTACCTGAGAGGTCTATATCTAGATTCGTAGTGTCGACCATGGCTACTATCTGAGAAATATCTTTTTTTACTTGTTCTTTTGGATGAAAAAATTCCTCTTTTGTTAAGAAACTAAACTTTTTTCCTGCAATTTGAAATCCATTCTCAGGAATAAAGTAAACTACTGGGGCTAATAAAAGCAAAATAGCAATTATAAATAATGAAACTTTATATGATTTTATTTCCTCCAATAAATTATTTTATTACACAAATATAATGAACAACATCATTTTTGACCGACTGCTTTTTTTTATTTGTAAACATTGTTGAGTGAAGAGAGAAAGAATTGAGGTAGAATTGGAGACGGAAATTCTTTTGACTAAACTATTTATGGAAAATCATTTTATTTCAGTGTCTTTTTTTTACCTATCCTAAAGATTGTAATCGTTTTTTGAGCTAGCTTATTAACAGTTGTAATACACTCCTTTCATTTTGTAGTTTTTTTACGAATTTACAAAATTTAATATTCTTACTTTTAGCATTATAGCATAGTAATTTAACGAATAATTAAAATAGAAAATTGTTTATAATTTAAGCACTTTTTAAAAAAATCAAAATAAAAAATCACTAACTTCGATTTTTAAAATAATGAAAAGAGAATGAAACAATATCACGACTTATTAAAGCATATTTTAGACAATGGAGCTCAAAAAGGAGACAGAACTGGAACTGGTACACTTTCCGTTTTTGGTTACCAAAGTCGGTATGATTTGTCGGAAGGTTTTCCTTGTATGACGACTAAAAAATTACATTTACGTTCAATAATTGTTGAACTTTTATGGTTTTTGAAAGGAGATACAAATATCAAATATTTAACTGATCACGGAGTTAAAATTTGGGACGAATGGGCAGATGAAAATGGAGATCTTGGGCCTGTTTATGGACATCAATGGAGAAGTTGGCCTGCAAAAGATGGCGGGACGATTGATCAAATAACGAATGTAGTAAATCAAATAAAAACAAACCCAAATTCTCGACGATTAATGGTTTCTGCATGGAATGTGGCAGATGTCGATCATATGGCTCTTCCTCCTTGTCATAGTATGTTTCAATTTTATGTGGCTAACGGAAAACTGAGTTGCCAATTATATCAAAGGAGTGCGGATACTTTTTTAGGTGTCCCATTTAATATTGCTTCCTACGCCCTATTAACGATGATGATTGCTCAAGTATGTGATTTAGAAGTGGGTGAATTCATTCACACAATGGGTGATGCGCATTTATACAATAACCACATTGAACAAACTAAGTTATTACTTACTCGGGACTTTAGAGCATTGCCAACCATGAAAATCAATCCAAACGTAAAAGATATTTTTGATTTTACAATTGATGATTTTGAATTAATCAATTATGACCCACACCCACATATCAAAGCTGCGGTTGCTGTGTAATTGACTTATTTTTTCATTTTTGTTCACAAATCGTTGCTTTTTCATAAAGTTGCGAAGCTGAATATTGATGAAGCATTTAAGAGTTATTAGAGAAGAAAGTGTGTTAGCACAAAAAAAACAAAATTAGCAAAGAATGAATATAGCGATAATAGTTGCAATGGATGCAAATCGAGGAATTGGAAAAGACAATGGACTGCTATGGCATTTGCCTGCTGATATGAAATTCTTCAAAGAAAGCACTCTCGACAATATTGTTGTAATGGGAAGAAAAAATTTCGAGTCAATTCCTGAAAAATATCGTCCTTTGTCGAGAAGGGAAAATGTAATATTGACAAGGAATAAAAATTACAAGGCAGAAGGTTGCCTTGTTTTTAATTCAATAAAAGACCTACTAAAACATTACGAAAATGAAGAAGAGCGTACCATGTTTATTATTGGTGGAGGGGAAATATACAAGCAATTTTTAGATAAAGAATTAGTGGATGAAATGTATATTACAAAAGTCAATAAAGTATATACTGCTGATACTTTTTTCTCAGAAATAAATTTAAGGGATTGGAGAAGATCTAAAATAAAAACCTACCCGGAAGATGCTCAACACGAAGCAAATTTTGATATTTGGAAATATGAAATTTTATCAGATCAGGATAAATAAATCTTTCTTTTACAATGGCACGCTAATACGAAAAGTGGTTCCTATGTCAACCTGAGATTCTAATACGAACACTTTTCCTTTGTGGTATTCGTTCACAATACGCTTCACAAGTGTTAAACCCAATCCCCATCCCCTCTTTTTTGTTGAGTAACCAGGTTCAAAAATGGTTTTAACTTTTTTAGCAGGAATCCCTTTTCCGTTGTCCTTAATGTCAATGTGGGCCCATTCAGGTGTGCTATGAATACTAATCTCCAATGTTCCCTTACCACTAATTGCATCGACAGCATTTTTACAAATATTCTCTATTACCCATTCCATCAGCGGACTATTATGCTTCGTGAAAATTTGCTCACTCGCTATTAATTCGATAGAAACTTTCTCTGAAACCCTTGGTCTTAAGTAAGACAAAACATTATTCAAAGTTTTTGTAAGATCTGTATCTTCCAGCTTTGGTATGGATCCAATTTTAGAAAAACGATCCGTAACTTTATCTAAACGAACAACATCTTTCATCATTTCCGAAGTGATAAGCGGGTCTGCATTTTGGGCCTCTAACAATTGAATCCAAGCCATCAAGGAAGATAATGGAGTTCCTAATTGATGGGCTGTTTCTTTCGCCATTCCAGCCCATACTTGATTTTGCTCAGCTTTCCGAAAAGTACTGAAAATAATGTATCCAATCAGCACGAATAATCCTATGATAGCGAATTGAATGTAGGGAAAATACATCAATTGTTTCAACTCAGGACTATTATCATAATACAAAATACTCTTTTCACCATTTTGAAAATCAATAACTATTGGATGATTAATCTTCATCAATTCTGCCCTGGTTTTTTCCAGATTCAAAGCATTTACTTTCTCTTTAGAAATATTACTTCCAATAACTTCATTGGACATAGAGTCAATTAACAAAACAGGTATAAGACCTTGATTATTTATTAATTCTTGATTAAATGTGTTAATTAAAGCATCTCTCTCTCCTTCTAATTTGACAATTCCTTTCGAGTCATTATACACGTAGGTCATGAACAAATCTTTATACACTTCAATAGTAAATCCTTGACCCTTCGAATTCCAAATTTTGGCCAGTTTTACTAAAGAATCTTCAAAAAGTTTTTTGATTTGTTTTTCATCCGCTGAAGGACTGGTATTTCTAAAATAAGACGTGTCAAAATCAATGTTATTATAGGCCGATACAATTTGATTGGCATCTAAAACGATAACTGGAATATCCTTATTTTCATTAATAATTTTTAATGGTAAAGTGTAATCTGGTATGATTTCTAAAGATGTTTCTTTGGATAATTCCTTGGTAGCATCTAACCATACTTCCATCTTTTTACGCTCCAATTTCCTTAATTGTGTAAAAGCACCATTTGTCAATTGAACCAATTCAATTTTCTTCTTAATTGCATCAGCCCATTGTTTTGCACGTTCCCTTTCCCTTTCAGAAACTCCTTTTACAATCGTATTGGAAACAAAAAGAGAAACTCCCACCAATAATAATGCTATTACAAGTAAAGTAATTTTCCACTTTTGTTTGTTTGAATATAAATTCATTTTTTATTTCTACTTACTAATGTGCTAAATAACGCAATTAAATATAAACAAATTGAATTATTCTTCCGTATTTTTCAATTTCATTAATAATGAATAAGCACCC
>CAMDAO010000120.1 GCA_945888595.1 Chryseobacterium gleum
GAAATAGGTCAAATTGTAGATGCAAAAAAGATTCTAGATAAAATTGAGGGCAAATTAAAGCATGAGTTTAGCGAAAAATCTATATTATTCAATAAATTATTAGGTATTTATTTGTTTAAAATTAATCAGTTAGATGAAGCTTTAATTATTTTGAAGAAATCGGAAGAAGTATCGATGAAGAATAATTTCCCTATTTATCTTCTGAGTATTTATAAAATTGAAATTGCTATTTTAGAAAAGCAGAATAAATGGGAACTGGTTGCTAATAAATATAAACAATTTACAGCCTTAAGTGATAAATTGATAGCGATAGAGGTCCGGAATAAAGTGAATGATTTAATGTATAGCAATGTTCTTCATAAAAAGGAATTAGAAATTTCTGAGTTAAAAGGGGCGAGAATTGTTGCGGAAAAGTTAGATTTATACAATAAAAAAATTGCTTGGTTTTTAATTTTCCTTTTGGTTTTTATTGTTGGATTTATATTTTATGGTTTTCAAAAAAATAAGCGGTAATGAATACTAGTGTGAAAATATCAATTCAAAGGTCTGTATTGTTTTCAATTTACGAATTGATAATGATTTGGTTTTTTGATGTTTTTTCATTTTTTAATCATTCTCTTTCAATTCTAACCTTGTATCTTTTTTCATTCTTCACGCTGTTAATACTTCATTTCGTAATATTAATAGTAATAGAAAGAACTAGCGTGGAAGTAGGTTTTAGGAGAATCCTTTCCCTACTTTCCTTCCCAATATCTTCTGTGCTTGCAGCACTTATTTGTTGGCTTGGCTTTCGAGATGAAAATAATTTTCTACCGATTATCTTATCCGGTTTTGCAGTCCCTTCTTTTTTACCCTCCATAGGATTCTTTTTAATAGGGATCTTTAAAGATGCTGAAATTAGTGAGCAGATGAGTACTGACACAAAAGAGCAAGTTATTCAGAAGTTGCAAGACGTGAAAGAGGACATTCAATTTGTACTGCTTAACGATGGAGGAAAAGTACTTCTTAAAATTCCAATCAAGCAAATTATTTGTTTTGAAGCGAATGATAATTATGTCGTTACTTATTACTTGGATAAAGAAGGGAAATTGAAAAAGTCTATGGAACGTATTTCTCTCAAAAAAATTGATGAAATAATAGAAAGTTTGGGAGTGAATTTTTTCAGTAGGGTTCATAAATCATACGTAATTAATCATTTAGCAATCGAACAAATAAAAGGAAGAGCGCAAGCTCAAAAGATAAAATTGAAGAATTTGGAAATTTTAATTCCCGTTTCTAGGACATTTGACCTTTCTATTTTTAAAGAGGATTATTAAGGAGAAATATTATCTTCCTCAATTTACAGCAACCATTTAAATAATTTTATGTCCCTCCATTTTCACCACTTAAGTTCAAACTTTTTTTACAGTTTCTGCTTTAGAGTTTTAGGATTCAATTTAAATAATTAGTTGTAATAGTTATTTGTCAAATTTTTTCTTATATTTGATGTAAGTAGTATGGCAACTCCAATTAAAATAACAGCCCCATTGAGTGGACGACAGTCACGAATCTTCAATGAAAAGATTGCGGAGACTTCTTCTAAGCGTGTAAGCGAAGAGGAAAAAAGTCGTATGCTTAAACTTATGGATAAAATTTTATCTAAAAAATAACAATAATTTATAGTGACCTTACCTGATCTAAATTTTGATTCTTTAAAAGAAAGGCATGATTTATCTGTTTTTGATTGTGGAGATTCTGATATAAATGAGTTTCTGAAAATAGATGCGATTAATTATCAAAAAGAACAAATGGCAAACACTTATGTATTTCATTTAGAAAATAAGGTAATAGCATTTTTTAGTATTCTCAACGATTGTTTACACGATAAAGGATTTGAGAATAACATATGGAATAAATTCCACAGAAGAAGAAAGATTCCTAATAACAAGCGCATTAAACAATATCCCGCTATTAAGGTAGGAAGATTGGGAGTGAGTAACGATTATCATGGTACAGGAATGGCTTATGATTTGATGGATGTTGTAAAGATGTTTTCTTTAAATGAACACAAGCCAGCTTGTAGATTGTTGCTTTTGGATGCATATAACAAACCACAACAGATTAAGTATTACGAAAGAAATGGGTTTATTTTCTTGGATGATATAAATGTAAAGGATTCTACTCGATTAATGTATTATGATTTAATTCAATTAAGTTAGTACTAGTCAGTCTATTTTAACTTTCAAAATAGATTTATATATGTGGTTGTTAAAAGATTTAATTCCTAATTGTTTCAAATTTTCATCAACCATTTACCACAAATTCCTTTGTTTTTAATGTAATTCTATCTTTTTACTACAGAAATAATAGATCCTTTTGCTTTTAGTATTGGATTTCGAGAAATCATATGTACCTTTGTGCCAGAAAAAAGTAAAACATGAAAAACAGCTTCAACATAGTAATTGTCATTTTGGTCATTATTATTCAACTCATTAACTGAGAAAGGAACTGTTGTACTATATACTTAAGGTCTTTCTCAAATAGAGAAGGCCTTTTTTTTTGACTTAGATTTAAAATTTGATTGTAGAATAAAAAGTAGAAATTTTTAGGATAATTTGTAAATGTAATAAAAGTAGAGATTATGTATTTTAATAAAAAGTCAATCGTTTTCCTTGATGGAGAATTTTTAAAAGCAACGGCTGCTAAGACTGGTTTGTATAATCAAACGATGCATTATGGAAATGGTGTATTTGAAGGAATTCGTTCTTATGAAACGCTAGATGGCACAAGAATATTTAAAGCGAAAGAGCATTTTGACAGATTACATGCCTCTGCTGAAAAAATGCATATTAAGCTTCCGTATACAAGCGAAGAACTTGAAAAGATCACTTATAAACTGTTAGAAAAAAATGGGTTAAAAGATGCTTACATTAGACCTTTAGTTTTCTTGGGGGAAAATATGTCTTTAACTCCTACGGATGTTGTTCATGTCACAATTCTTGTGTGGAAATGGGCTAATTATTTGGGTGAGAATAAATTGAATGTGATGCTGTCTTCCTATCAAAGACCAAATCCTAAGTCATGTCACGTGGAAGCTAAAGTGGTAGGTCATTATACCAACAGTATTCTTGCTACCACAGAAGCAAAGAAAATGGGTTTCGATGAAGCTTTATTAACGGATATGTACGGCAATATTGCGGAAGGACCTGGGGCTAATTTCTTTATGGAAAAGGATGGTAAATTTATTACTGCTCCTTTGGGAAATATATTATCAGGAATAACGCGTGCAACTGTTTTTGAATTAGCGAAAGAATTAGATTTTGTAGTAGAAGAAAGGTTTTTCACGCCGGAAGAAATTTATAGTGCAGATGCTGCTTTTTTCTGTGGTACCGCTGCTGAAGTTTCTGGAATTAGTAAATTCAATGAGTTTTCTTTTCCAATGAAATGGGAAGATTCAAATAGTCAATTAATTCAAAGAGCGTATAAACGAAGAGTGGCATGTAACGAACATGAAAATCTTTTTATCTAAAAATATCCAATGGAATTAAATAAATATAGTAAAACGATCACGCAAGACGAAACTCAGCCGGCGGCGCAAGCAATGTTATACGGAATAGGTTTAACGGAAGAGGATTTGAAAAAAGCGCAAGTGGGAATCGTCAGTACTGGTTACGAAGGAAACACCTGTAACATGCACTTGAATGATTTAGCGAAAGATGTTAAATCTGCTGTTATTAAATCTGATTTAGTTGGATTAATTTTCAATACAATCGGTGTAAGTGATGGGATTTCAAATGGAACAGTTGGAATGAGGTATTCGCTTGTTTCAAGAGATGTAATTGCTGATTCAATTGAAACGGTAATGGGTGCGCAGTTTTACGACGCAATGATTGCAGTGGTTGGTTGTGATAAAAATATGCCTGGATCTGTTATAGCGATGGGGAGATTAAATCGTCCAGCCATAATGTTATACGGAGGAACTATTCATTCTGGTAAATGGAAAGGTGAATCTTTGAACATTGTTTCTGCTTTCGAAGCATTAGGTAAAAAAATGAACGATGCTATAACTCCTGAAGATTTTAAAGGAATTATAAAAAATGCTTGTCCAGGCGCTGGTGCTTGTGGTGGAATGTATACCGCAAATACAATGGCATCTGCAATCGAAGCTTTAGGTATGAGTTTACCTTATAGTTCTTCAAATCCGGCTTTAAGTAAAGACAAAGAAATAGAATGTGAAAATGCGGGTAAAGCAATTCGACTTCTATTAGAAAAAGATATTAAGCCACGTGACATCATGACGAGAAAAGCATTTGAAAATGCAATCGTTATGGTGATCGTTTTAGGAGGATCAACGAATGCAGTACTGCATTTAATTGCCATGGCAGATTCTGTAGGAATTGAATTGTCAATAGATGATTTTCAAAAATTAAGTGATTCTACTCCTGTGTTAGGTGATTTAAAACCTAGCGGAAAGTACATGATGGAAGATCTTCACACAGTTGGGGGTGTTCCTGCAGTAATGAAATATTTACTTGAAAAAGGATTGATTCACGGAGATTGTATGACGGTTACAGGTAAAACAGTTGCCGAAAATTTAAAAGAATTACCTGCTTTAACAACTGGTCAAGATGTGTTTTTGGAAGTAGAAAATCCGATGAAACAAACGGGACATTTACAAATTCTATATGGAAATCTTGCTGAAAAAGGGTCCGTTGCAAAAATTAGTGGGCACGAGGGTGATTTTTTTGAAGGTCCTGCCGTTATATTCGAAGGAGAATTTGAAGTGGTTGACGGACTGAAATCAGGAAAAATAAAAGCTGGAAATGTTGTTGTAATTCGTGCTTGTGGACCAAAAGGCGGACCAGGTATGCCTGAGATGCTAAAACCAACTTCACTCATCATGGGAGCTGGATTAGGAGATAAAGTGGCGCTTATCACAGACGGAAGATTTTCTGGTGGAACGCATGGTTTTGTCGTTGGTCATATTTCTCCTGAAGCATATGATGGCGGAACAATTGCTCTTGTAGAGGAAGGTGATATGATCACAATTGATGTGAAAGAGAATTTATTGACTTTGCAAGTGAGTGATGAAGAAATCGCTAGAAGAAGAGCAAACTGGGTTCAACCCGAATTAAAAGTTAAAAAAGGAGTTTTATATAAATATGCGAAGTGCGTTACGGACGCTTCAACAGGTTGTATAACAGATAAATAAGTTAGATAGTAGATAGTTAGAAGTTAGATATTAGACATATTGTGAATCAGTCTAATGCCTATTGTCTAAAAATCTAAAGTCTACTAAAATTCTAAAAGAATGGAAAAAGAAATTAGAGGAGCAGAAGCGGTTATAAAAAGTTTAGTTGCTGAAGGAGTGCATACAATTTTTGGTTATCCAGGCGGTGCAATTATGCCAATATATGATGCATTATATGATTATAAAGAAGAAATAAATCATATTTTAGTAAGACATGAACAAGGAGCAATTCATGCAGCTCAAGGTTTTGCTCGAACATCAGAAACGTGTGGTGTTTGTTTTGCAACATCAGGTCCAGGAGCAACCAATCTTATTACAGGTTTGGCAGATGCAATGATTGATTCTACGCCTGTTGTGTGTATTACAGGACAAGTGGCTTCTCATTTATTAGGTACAGATGCATTCCAAGAAACAGATGTAATTGGTATTTCTATGCCGGTTACAAAATGGAATACACAAGTGAAAAGAGCGGAAGATATTCCTGCTGTATTAGCAAAAGCATTTTTTATTGCACGTTCTGGAAGACCAGGACCAGTATTGGTAGATATAACAAAAGATGCACAGTTTGGAATGATGGATTTTAATTACGTTCCTTGCAATGATATTAGAAGTTACTTTCCAAACCCTGTAATAAATGTATCTAAAATTGATGCTGCAATTAAATTAATAAATGAATCTAAAAAACCATATTTATTAGTAGGACAAGGAATTACACTTTCTAACGCAGAACAAGAATTAGTAGAGTTCGCTGAAAAATCAGGTATACCAGTTGCTTCTACATTATTAGGTTTAGGTGCGTTTCCTCCAGATCATCCATTGTATGTAGGGTATTTAGGAATGCATGGAAATTATGCGCCTAATATTAAAACGAATGAATGTGATGTGCTAATCGCAATCGGGATGCGTTTTGATGATCGTGTTACAGGAGATGTAAGTAGATATGCTAAACAAGCAAAAATTATTCATGTTGATATAGATTTTGCTGAATTGAATAAAATAGTAACAAATGAAGTTTCTATTCATGCAGACGCAAAAGAAGCGTTAGTCTTGTTGAATTCGAAAGTTGAAAAACGTTCGCACGATGCTTGGATTCAAGAATTTAGAGACGCAGAAAAACTAGAGGTAGAAGCGGTTATAGAAGAGGCAATTCACCCTAAACACGATCGTCTTCAAATGGCTGAAGTAGTAAATATGCTTTCTGAAAAAACAGATGGTAAAGCGATAATCGTTTCTGATGTAGGTCAGCATCAAATGATTACATCGCGTTATTATCAGTATAAAGCGCAAAACACAAACATCACTTCAGGTGGTGTAGGTACAATGGGATTTGCTTTACC
>CAMDAO010000121.1 GCA_945888595.1 Chryseobacterium gleum
AGCACCTGTTTGAGGTCTTACAATCACTGTGTTAACTGCACTTTTATTAGCAAGGGTTCCTAGTGTAATTGTGCTAGTGCCAGATGATGTTTCAGTGTTATAGGCATAATTACTTTTAAGTTCTATTACATAATCTGTTGCTGCTGTGCAGGCTGAATAAGCGGCTGCTATGGTTGTATAGCTTGCTCCAGAAACACCAACGGTATAAATTGTAGTAGCTTTTAATGAATGATTGAAAAATAAGATAGCGATAATTGCTACTAATACTTTGTGAAATGATTGGCTGTTTTTCATAGCTTTACGTGTATTACAATTTTACTTTTTCTTGCAAGAATGAAGTAAAATTACATCGAAAGCGATTGGCACTTTAAATTTTGAAAGTTGGATTCATGAATCTGTACAATCCTGGTGATGTGGAGTGTATGAATTCATGAATTAGCACAAAGTTAATTTATTAAGTGTTTGATTTAAAGTAGATTGTAAATTATTCGGATTGGGTGATACGTTTTTATTAGTGTAACTGAATGGCCGTGAATTATTCAAGAATTATGAATTATTTCACCCACATTAACTTTTCTTTCTCTACTTTCATCCGCATGAAGCCAAAAAGGACAGTGACCAATTCTCCACTAATTTCATCAACTGTGCCACTTTGTTTTGTTGAAATTAATTTTACGGTGGATCCTACTTTTATTTTAATCCTTTCAAATTCATCTCGTTCTATAATCTCCTTTTTTCTTTTTGAGATTGGTTTTTTGAGATGAATTTCTGTTTTTAATTTTTCAATTCTTTTTGTTTCTTCCATTTTGCCTTTTTCTAGTGAAATATATTTCGCGATTTCATCTAGCAATGGTTTATTTGCGTCTTTCTTCTTGTTTTTTGCTTGGAACCGATCAATAAATTGCTTTAATTTTTTACCACTATTTATATGTTTATTGTTGACTTCAATTGTTTCTTGCTGAGTTTTTAATTTCTCTTCGAAACGTTCTTTTTTCTCTAAATATTCATTCTTGGCTTTTTGGGCTAATTGTTGAGCTGCAATATGCTCATTATTTAATCTTTCGAGATACGTTTTTTCTTTTTGTAATTCACCAAGTAATTTGTCCATAGAAACTTTCCGAACATCAAGCCTTGTTTTTGCTTCTTCGATTAAATCCAAAGGAATCCCATTTATTTGTGCAACTTCAAATGTAAAAGAACTACCAGGCTGACCTAAAGAAAATTTATACAATGGTTCTAATGTTTCCGTATCAAATAACATACATCCATTGATCGCATTGGTTAATTGATCTGCTTTTAATTTGATATTTGCGTAATGTGTTGTGATTACGCCAAAACTCTTCTTGTTATATAGGTTTTCAAAAAAAACTTCTGCTAGTGCTCCTCCTAAATCTGGATCAGAACCAGTTCCAAATTCATCTAATAATAACAATGTTTTACGATTGGAAACTTCAAGAAAATGTTTCATTCGTTTAAGTCTATATGAATATGTACTTAATTCATTTTCAATTGATTGATTGTCTCCTATATCGGTAAGAACTTGTTGAAAGAAACACATTTTACTATTTGGATCAACTGGTACAAGAAGTCCTGCTTGAAGCATGAGTTGTAAAAGTCCTATTGTTTTTAAAGTGATACTTTTTCCTCCTGCATTAGGTCCAGAAATAACTAACATTCTAGAGGATTTATCGAGATATAAATATTGTGAAAGTGTTTTCTTTCCTAGCGCTTTATTGTTTTTCCAAAGAATCGGATGAACAACATTAATCAATTCTATTTTCATGTCATCGGCAATCGCTGGGAGACAGCAATTTAATTCAAGTGCCAATTTGGTTTTGGCATTAATAAAATCAAATTCTGTTAAAATGGCTTGATATGCTTCTATTAATGGCAATAAATGAGCGATTTCTCTCGTAAGTAACTGAAGAATTCGGTATATTTCTTTTTTCTCATCATCAGATAATAGTTCATATTCATTATTCAAAGCAACATTTGCTAATGGTTCAATAAATGTAAGACTTCCTGTTTTAGATGATCCTACTACTGCACCTGGTATTTTGCGTTTATGAGTAGATAACACCGTAAGCACTCTGCGATCATTTACAAACGCTTCTTTTGTATCGCCTAACACATTTTCTTTTAAATGCTTTTTAAGTTCTCGATCAAAATTTTTATTTAGTTGATTTTTAACTACTTTTAGTTGTTGCCTAATCTCAAAAAGGAACGGTGAAGCATCATCTTTCACTAATCCTCGTCTGTCAAAAACTTTTTCTATTGAATCAATTATTTCAGTGGAATAATAAGCATCTTTCAAAAGGTCAGAAAGCAATGGATATTCTTTCTCGCGCTTGTCAAAAAAGAAAATGATGGAATTGCATATATGAGAAGCCGTGGTTAATCTGGCAAATCCATCTTGAGATAGAACTGCATTTTTTATGGGTAATAATTTAATTTCGATCAATAATTCTTGAAAATCGAGGGCAGGAAATATTTCTCCTTCAGTTCGAATAGAAAGGAATTCATTGACTCTATCTAATTGTAATTTAACGTCGGTAAATCGATTTGAGGGAATTAATTTCATCAATCGTTGAGTGGTAGTTTCTCCAATTGCATAGGCAACAAGCCATTCTCGTATAGTTGAAAATTCTAAATCTTTTACCGTTTGTTGATCAAATGAATTCATAGAACAAAATTAGTGTATTTTATTTGTGATTCGCTACCTTTTGTTGGTTTACTCTTTTGAAATTATACTTAATTTTATTGCTCAATACTAAAATCTATAAAATGAAAATTATTTCTTTCAATGTGAATGGAATTCGCGCGATTACTAAAAAGAATTTTATTTCAGATATGAAGCGTGTGGATGCTGATGTGATCTGTTTACAAGAAACCAAGGCGTCTGTTGATCAAGTGAAGGAGGCGTTGACTGAATTAAATGATTATCATGTTTTTGCGAATGAAGCGGCTAGAAAAGGCTACTCAGGAACAGCTATTTTATCAAAAACAAAGCCTTTGAATGTTACCTATGATATCGGCATCGAGGAGCATGATACTGAAGGTAGAGTCGTTTGCGCGGAGTATTTAGAATTTTATTTAATTACTGTTTATGTTCCCAATTCTGGTAGTGAATTGTTACGATTAGAGTATAGAAAAATGTGGGATAGTTGTTTTTTAAATTATTTAAAGGACCTAGAAAAAGTGAAGCCTGTAGTTGTGTGTGGAGATTTAAATGTTGCTCATAAACCAATAGATTTAGCGCGACCAAAGCAAAATTATAATAAATCTGCGGGTTACATGCAAGAAGAAATCGATGGAATAGACACCTATGTTTCAAATGGTTTATTAGACTCTTTTAGAGAGAAAAATGTGGAAGATGTCAAATACACTTGGTGGAGTTATCGGGGCGGTGCTAGAGAGAAAAATGTAGGTTGGAGGATTGACTATTTTCTAGTTTCTGAATCTTATTTACCAATGGTAAACAATGCTTTTATTTTAAATGATGTTCATGGATCTGATCATTGTCCAGTGGGAATCGAATTATGAACCTGCGAATCAGTAATGTTTTGGTAATCAATATATCTTAAAGCAAAAAAACCGACTTACTATTTGTAAATCGGTTTTTTTATATCATAAGAAAATTATTTTTTCTCAGAAGAACAACATTTTTTAGCTCCTTCTTCTTTTTTACAACATGCTTTTTTAGTTGTTTTTACTTTCTTTTTCTTTTTTTCTTTATCATCTTTTTTTGACACTTCAACAGAACTTTTTGTTGATGCTGCATATGCAGTAACAGAAACAGAACCAATAAACATCATTAAAGTTAACGCAACAAATACCTTTTTCATAGTGAGATTATTTTATTATTGTTTATAATTTATTTTATTAAAGCGAATTTACGATTTTTTATTTTAATTCACCAATTTTTGTGATCCTTCCTTTTACAACATCCCCAATTTTAACATTAATTATCGAGTCTAATGGTAAATATAAATCAATCCGTGATCCAAATTTTATAAAACCATACTCTTCCCCCGCAGTTACTTTTTGATTTAATTGTACATAATAGCAAATTCTTCTTGCGACTGCACCAGCCACTTGACGAAATAATACTTCTTTTCCTGAAGAATGTTCGGTCACAACTGTTGAGCATTCATTATCTGTACTGCTTTTGGGATGCCAAGCGACTAAAAATAATCCCTTGTGATATTTCACATATTTAATAATTCCAGATATAGGATTGAAATTCGCATGAACATTCAGTGGAGACATGAAAATAGAAATTTGAATTCTTTTATCCTTAAAATATTCTGTTTCTTCTGTTTCTTCTATTACCACTACCTTACCGTCAGCTGGACTCATGATGTCATTTTCTCCAAAAACACATTGAATGTTTGGAACTCTGAAAAATTGAACAACCAAATAAGCCATTAAGACCGCGCCAAAAGTCAATATCCAAAAAAGCCAAAGCCATCCAGTAAATTGTAATAAACAAAAATTCCCAACCTGTATTCCACTCAATAGCATCATTGCTAGGATTATAATAAGATATCCTTCTCTATGTAATTTCATTTAATTATAATTTTTTTTATTCAAAAATAAGAATAAATCATTAACCAGCAGTAGAAAAAAGGCACTGCAAAAAGTGTTGCATCAAAGCGATCTAGAATTCCTCCGTGTCCCGGTAAAATTGTTCCTGAATCTTTAATGTTTAAACTTCTTTTAAAAAGGGATTCTAATAAGTCACCAAAAATTGCACAAGGGGCAATAATAAGTGCTGATATTATCCAGAAAACAGTGCTGTATTGAGGCGTATAAAGACTAATTAAATACCCAACTAAAATGGTAAATAAAATCCCTCCAATTGTTCCCTCCATTGTTTTCTTTGGAGAAATTCTTTCGAAAAGTTTAGTTTTTCCTACTAATCTCCCCATCAGATAAGCAAAAACATCATTTGTCCAAATTAATAGAAACATGCCTATTGCTATAGGATTTTCATGATTACTTTTTATATTTAGTAAGATGATTAAATAAAAAGGGATTACTAAATAGAAAAAACCAAATCCCATTATCCCAATATTCAGCATGGGATTTTCTTTTTTTCGCCATAATTCAGTTAGGAATAATAAAAACAAAATAGGCGATATTAAAACTATGCTAGTTCCCTCAGGGAGTATTTCTTTTACAGACAAAATACATATTCCGAAAATACATAGATGTACTGTAGTAGATAATTTAGTAGAGATACTAATCGCTTTACTTTCTTTGAATAGTTGAAAAAATTCTACTAAGCCAAGTGCTAAAAAAATTCCCATAACTATCACACTTAACTCAAAACCGAACCAGAGTGCCCCTATAATAAGAGTTATAAAAACAATGCCTGTTAGGGATCTCAGTAATACGTTATTCATTAAAAATATAATTTTGAACCTATATTAATTGAAAAAAAACAATCCTCTCGCTGATCTTATATCAATACGGAAGGTGAAAATGATTTACCAAATTGAAGTGAAATAGGGTTAATTTTGTTCTTTGGTTGCAGAAGGATTTACATCAATTTCTTTTCCATCTTCATTTTCACTTATGACTTCAGGATCAACACCGCTTATGGCAGAATCTGTTGTTTCTTCACCTGTAATCTCAATTATTTCTTCATCGGCGTTATCAGCTGAAATATCTTCTGAATCTTCAAATTCTAATAAAGGAGTTTCTTCAATTCCCCATTGTCTCTTTCCGAAAATAGCGACTAAATCTTCTTTAAATATAACTTCCGATTCTAATAGTTTTTCAGCTAAAGCTGTTAACTTATCTTGATTTTCAGTTAATAAATTTAATGCTCTTTTATATTGTTCTTCAATTAATTTACTAACCTCTTCATCAATGATTTTTGCAGTATCGTCAGAGTATGGTTTTGTGAAAGAATCACTTCCCCTCGAATCATAGAAAGAAACATTTCCTACTCGATCATTTAATCCATAGATACTAACCATTGCGTAGGCTTGTTTTGTCACCTTTTCAAGATCACTCAATGCTCCAGTACTGATTTTACCAAAAATTAACTTTTCAGCTGCTCGTCCACCAAGTGCAGAACACATGTCGTCTAAAATTTGTTCTGTTGTTGTGATACTTCTCTCTTCAGGAAGATACCATGCAGCTCCTAAAGAGTTGCCACGAGGAACAATTGTTACTTTTATTAATGGGTTTGCATACTCTAATAGCCATGAGGTTGTAGCATGACCTGCTTCATGAAATGCGATTGATCTTTTTTCTTCTTTGGTGATAATTTTATTTTTCTTTTCAAGACCGCCTACAATTCTGTCCACAGCATCTAGGAAATCTTGCTTTTCTACAAATTCTTTGTTTTTTCGAGCAGCGATTAAAGCTGCTTCGTTACAAAGATTTGCAATGTCTGCCCCAGAAAAACCGGGCGTCTGTTTCGATAAGAAATCAATATCAATTTTTACTTCTAACTTGATTGGTTGCAAGTGAACTTGAAAAATTTCTTTTCTTTCGTTA
>CAMDAO010000122.1 GCA_945888595.1 Chryseobacterium gleum
ACCAGCTTCATGAAATGCAATTGATCTTTTTTCTTCTTTGGTGATAATTTTGTTTTTCTTTTCAAGCCCACCTACAATTCTATCTACAGCATCTAGGAAATCTTGTTTTTCTACAAATTCTTTGTTTTTTCTGGCAGCGATTAAAGCTGCTTCGTTACAAAGATTCGCAATGTCTGCACCAGAAAAACCGGGAGTCTGTTTCGATAAGAAATCAATATCAATTTTTACTTCTAACTTGATTGGTTGCAAGTGAACTTGAAAAATTTCTTTTCTTTCGTTAATGTCAGGCATATCAACATATATCTGGCGATCAAAACGTCCAGCTCTAGTTAAAGCAGCATCTAAAACATCAGAACGGTTGGTCGCTGCCAGAATGATAACTCCAGAATTTGTCTCGAAGCCATCCATCTCTGTTAACAATTGATTTAAAGTGTTTTCACGCTCATCATTTGAACCGAAATTATTGTTTTTTCCTCTAGCGCGACCAATTGCGTCAATTTCATCAATAAAAATGATGGAAGGCGCTTTTTCTTTTGCTTGCTTGAATAAATCTCTAACTCTAGATGCTCCAACACCAACAAACATTTCCACAAAATCAGACCCTGAAAGAGCAAAGAAAGGCACTTGAGCTTCACCGGCAACAGCTTTTGCTAATAAAGTTTTCCCTGTCCCTGGAGGACCAACTAATAAAGCTCCTTTAGGGATTTTTGCGCCTAAATCTGTGTATTTTTTTGGTGATTTAAGGAATTCTACAATTTCCTGGATTTCAATTTTTGCTTCCTGTAAACCTGCGACATCTTTAAATGTAATGTTGGTAGATTTACCTTTTTCATACATTTTTGCTTTCGATTTACCAATATTGAAAATTTGACTTCCACCACCACCTCCTCCAGAGCCTCCGCTCATTCGACGCATAACAAACATCCAAATTACAATGAGCAATATGATAGGAAGCAAGAAACCGATGATACTTCCAAAATAATCATATTCATTTTTTGGTTCAGACGAAATAAGAGGACGATGTGCTTTTTTTAGTTGTGTATTAGTTAAGTCAATTTTGTTTACAAAATTAGTAACAGCAATAATTTTAACCTTATAAATTGGATCTGAATTTTTTATCCTTCCCCCTTTGTCAAATGCTTTTTTCATGGAAGCATATTTCTCTTCAGATGAATTCTTAATAAAATCCTTCCCTTTCTTATTTAGTTTAAAATCAGCCCTGTAGTTGTTTTCATTATTTACAATAGCTACATGTGTGATAAATCCCATTTCAGCTAGGTCAAAAAATGTTTGTTCATTTTTAACTTCCGATGAGGATTCACTATTACTAAACATTTGAAAAGCAATTAAGGCAATTGCTATAAATCCATAAATCCAATAGATGGAGAATGGGTTCTTCTTTTTATTATTATTGTTGTTGTTTGTCATTTCTTACTAAGAATGTTAATCTAAATTAGGTACATTAATTCTTTTAGCATCTGCCCAAAGATCTTCTAAATCATAGAATTCTCTTGCTGTTTTATAAAAAACATGTGCTACTACGGTTACGTAATCAATCAAAACCCATTCGCTTGTTCCTTTCCCTTCTGTATGCCACGGTCTTTCTTGTATTTCTTTTCGTGCATGTCTTACAACAGAAGAAGTAATACCGTCTACTTGTGTAGATGACTCACCACTGCATATCACGAAGAAATCAGCTACTGCGGCTGTAATATCTCTTAAATCTAAAATTACAATATCTTGGGCTTTATTCTCTTGCATTCCCTCAACTATCGTGTCACATAATATTTGGGAACTTTTTTCTTTACTATTCATCTATTAATTTTATACTCTACAAATCTAACTTTAAATTTTATATTTACTCGATTTTATTAACGTTAATATCTCTTTAATCTGTAAAATGATAGGTAAAAAAATAGTGCATATAGAATCTTGTGACTCTACCAACAATTATATTGCCAATTTGATTAGCGTTGGTAATATTGATTTCGGAACGGTAATATTGGCAGATGAACAAACGAAAGGAAAGGGGCAAAGAGGCTCTGAATGGCAATCAAAACCTGCTGAAAATATGATTTTCTCCTTGTATTTAGACTCTGCTAATCTGTCAGTAAAAAATCAATTTATTTTAACTCAATTTGTTTCTGTCTCACTTGTGAGGGCATTATTGAAATTTGGATTAAATGCATCAATTAAGTGGCCAAATGATATATATGTTAATGGAAAGAAAATTGCTGGTGTTTTAATTGAGAATCAGATGTCGGGTATGATGTTGAGTGGATCAATAATAGGTATCGGGTTAAATATTAATCAAACGGATTTTGGACAGCTGAATGCGACCAGTTTAAAGTTAGAAAAAGGAGTGTTTAGCATGGTTTCTGAAGTAGCTTATGTGATCATTAATGAATTGAATTTTGCGTGGGAAAACGTTCTGCATAGGCATGCAAGCAGGATCAATGAAACATATCTCGAATACTTATGGCGACTCAATGAAAAGGCTTCTTTTCGCGATAAAAATGGAGAATTTGAGGGTATAATAAGAGGAACTGAGGAAAATGGGTTACTTAGAATGGAAAGAAATGGTGAAATGGTGAAGTACGACTTAAAGGAAATTTCGTTTGTAATCTCCACGTGACAAACATTAATTCTATTGAAAATGCTCCTGTAATTTTTCAGCCATTTGATTGAAAAGGCTTGTTAGTGGTTTTTCAAGCATCATTTTTAAGAACTTATTCACTTCACCATCAAATTCAATATGTCCATTTGCTGTTTCTCCTGCTACGTTATTAAAAATAGTAAGATTAAAAGGGAATGGGGATTTTTCTCCAGATTTCATAAAGATTTTCTCCATTCCTTCCGAACCATCTTGAATCAAAGAAATGGTCACGCCTCCTTGAACTTTAAATGAACATTCAGTTGATGTGGATTTCCAATCGGAAATTTTATCTGGTGGCAAAATATGCATTAAATTGCTAGAATCAGTCAAGAATTTGAAAATAGTTTCTTGATTTGCATGAACTACTGCTTTTTTACTTTTAATTTTCATCCTCTCTATAAAATGCGTCTATTTCAAATGAAATCCTCAACAATCGACTAAGCTTCTACAATTAATTGGTCCAAATGTCTGGATTTTTTTTCCACTCTTTTAATGAAGCTAAATCTGACTCTTGAATATATTCTTGCTTCAATGCTTGTTTGATTAAAACATCGTAACTTGTCAAAGTTAAAAATGGACAGTTCGCTTTTTTAAAAGCTTTTTCGGCCATGTTAAATCCGTAGGTGAAAACAGCAATTAATCCTTTTACTTCTAAACCTACTTCTTTTAAGGCGTCTATTGCTCTGATACTGCTTCCTCCTGTTGAAATTAAATCCTCAATCACAACTACTTTTTGTCCTTTTTCAAAATAACCTTCAACTTGATTTTGCATACCATGACCTTTTGCCTCGCTTCTAACATAAATGAAAGGCACCCCTAATTCTTGAGCAATTAATGCGCCTTGAGGTATACCTCCAGTGGCAACACCTGCAATTATATCTGGTTTTCCAAATTGCTCTCGAATCGCTTCAGCGTATGCTTGTCGAATAAAAGTTCTTATATTTGGGTGCGAAAGACTTATTCTTGTATCACAATAAATTGGAGATTTCCAACTTGACGCCCATGTAAATGGTTTATTAGGTGATAATTTTACTGCTTTTATTTGTAGTAAAAATTCTGCTACCTTTAACGCTTTTTCCTTATTCAAAATCATAATACAAATGTACAAAGTTTTTATTGAAAACACATCGCTTCATATCGTTGAATCAAAAGATTTTATTCCAAAGGATGTTTTGGTTATTTTTGAAGGGGATATTGAAGTAGTTAAAGTCTATTTATTTCAATTACTTAAGTCATTGGATAGTCATTTGCCAATTTACCTAATAAGCTCTTCCCCAGAGTCTACTTTTTCTATCTTGTTTGAAGATTATGAATGTATTGAAGCCGCTGGAGGCATAGTGAAAAGGAAAGATTCTTTTCTTTTTATAAAGAGAAATGGTATGTGGGATATTCCGAAAGGTAAATTGGAAAAGGGTGAAAAATCGGAGGTTGCTGCAGTGAGAGAAATAGAAGAAGAATGCGGACTTAGAGGGCCAATCATCGAAAATATGATTGGAATTACGTATCATACATATGAATACAAAAGGAAGCCCATTCTCAAAAAAACGTATTGGTATGAACTAAAATACGATGGAATAAAACAGACCATGCCGCAAATGGAGGAAGGTATTACAAAAGTAAAATGGTTTAAAGTTGATCAAATTTCTAAGGTTAAAAAGTGCACTTATTTGTCAATTTTAGAAGTTATTTCTACCTATTTTGAAGGTAAATAAAATGTAGCACGGTATTTGGTAAAACTGGTTTCGTGCTTTAACATTTGTTTTTTTTGTTAATTTAATCTTAGAATAAAATATTTATCGTAACCTTGTAATTAAAAAATAGAAACTATGAAAATTATATTAATGACTGTTGCCATGTTTTCTTTTACTGCAATTTTGAATGCACAAGAAACTGTAACAAAAAAAAAGGATAGCAAAGAGGTGGCTCCTAAAAAAGTGGCGACGCCAAAGAAAAAATCAGGAATAACATTTACAACAGTAGAAATAAATAGACCAGAAATACCTTATGATTCTCAAGAGTTATTCATTTTTGAATTCAAGAATACGGGAAAAACACCGTTGATCATCAGTAATGTTCAAACGAGTTGTGGATGTACAACTGCTGAGAAGCCAACTGAACCAGTTCTACCAGGAAAAAAATCTAAAATTTCAGTAAAGTACGATACGAAAAGAGTAGGGGATTTGCACAAAACAATTACCGTTACCACAAATGTGGGAGAACCGATTGTTTTGACTATAAAGGGGAAAATTTTACCTCAAACTCCTGCTGCAACTCCTGCAAATGAACCAGTTAAAAATTAACAAGTAATAGAATAGAAGAAAATGAGAAGTGATTTTTTACTTCTCATTTTTTTTGCTTCAGATTTTAGAATTGTACTGCAATTGAATTAATTTTTCAGTTTGCACCCAGAAAAGGAAGCGTTCATTAAAATTGAATCTTATACACAAAATTGGGTAAAAAAGGTAATTGATATGCAGTGTTCATTGAATTGGTAAGAGGATTATATCGTTGAGCAAATACATTTTTGTGGTTGGTAACATTTTGAATATCTAATGATATTGTTTGTGCTACTTTGCGTTTTTTATTATTAAGTACGTATCCGATTTTAAAGTCAATCCTAAAGAAATAAGGATTTCTATCGGAATAGGAGTAGGAATCACCTTTCAGGACTTGAACGCCTGCAGATTGAGAAGCTGCAAGATCAACAGGGGTGAAGTACCGTCCACCTGCTTGCGTTAACTTCATGTCAAACGATAATCGATTTTGTTTTTCTGCTCCAATCTTAAATTCTTTACCAACTAATATATTGTAGACGAATTGTCCATTAAAACCAGTATTATATTCGATATTGTCGCTGCCTTTATATTTAGATTCATAGATAGAGCCAGTTGCTAATCCGTAGTATCCTTTGCTAAAAAATTTCTCTATCGTGATCTCTGCACCATAATTCGTTCCCGTTCCAGTATTTGTTAAATAACCGTTTTCATTTGGAAAAAAACTAGCGCCAGCATTCAGCATCGAATAACTACTAGGAGTTGCTGTTACTGGCACGTTGTATAAATTTTGGAAATAGACTTCGGTCTTAATTCTCCAATCTCTTACAGGAAATAATTCATAACCAAGTACGTAGTGCATACTTCTAGTAAAATCTAATTTTTTGTTCGTTTGGGCATAACTTCCATCTGCTTGTAAAGTTCTATAGAAGTAAACATCTGTTGGTTGCATCTGGCTGTGCATTCCATATCCTGCACTTATAGTACTTTTTTCTGTTAATTGGTATTTTATACCCATTCTTGGTTCTAATGATTTTGACTTATTCAACGTTAAATACTGTGAGTGCAGTCCAATATTTAATGTTAATCTATTTGAAAAACTATATTTTGCATGAGCATATCCTTGTAGCAAAGAAGTGTAGTTGCTGTAATCCCAAATTTGAACCCAATCAGGTGTAAAACTTCTGCTTCTATAGAAAAGGTTAAGATTCAGAACTTCTTCAATAAGGCCAACTTTAACGAATAATTTAGAACTTATTTTTGAGTTGAACGAACTGTTGATTGAATGTCTAATTTGTGAAGTTGTATTTTCAATGACTCTTGTTACGGATTGATCTGCTTTTTTAATTGAATCTTCATCATAATTTGAAGCAGAATAGGTTGTTCCAATGACAGTTTTGAAATAGGAGTTGTCATGCACTCTAATGAAATGACTAACTCCAAGAAGTCCTAATTTACTTTCGAAATAACTATCTCGCGTTGGATTAGCAAATAAATCTGTACTATCAATTTTAGTGTGATTAAAATCAATGTGACTAAC
>CAMDAO010000123.1 GCA_945888595.1 Chryseobacterium gleum
AAGTCGTACTTTGTTAATCCGTTTAATGTCCCAAACCACAGGTTTTCATCTGGTGTTTTAACGGAACATCGTATATATTCACTTTCTATTCCCTC
This sequence comes from Chryseobacterium gleum, assembly GCA_945888595.1. Classification (GTDB taxonomy): domain Bacteria; phylum Bacteroidota; class Bacteroidia; order Flavobacteriales_D; family Crocinitomicaceae; genus CAIUKX01. The sequence goes on from CAMDAO010000123.1 coordinate 96, forward strand.
TGTATTATCTGAATTAAATATTTCAAACGTTTTACCATCAAATCTATTTAACCCATCTTGTGTACCGATCCAAAGCGCATTACTTTTATCTTGAACAACACAAGTAACTGAACTTTGAGAAAGTCCTTCGTTAATAGTATAATTTTTAAACCTATACGAAGATTGAGCTTGAAGTATGTTTTTCGCGCACACTGCTAAAAAGAACAAGAAAAAATACTTCATACTATTGTTTATTGATTATTAAACACCTTTTTTAAACTTTTGCGGTATTAGCGATTGGTGCTGCTAGTACTGTTGTTTTTTCTAAATCTTGATCAAACATGTACATTCCGCCTTTATCTCCTCCAATCAATCTTAATTTGTCTAAAATCGTTCTCGCCGTAGCCTCTTCTTCTAATTGCTCAGAAACATACCATTGAATAAAATTATGAGTCGAATAATCTTTTTCTTGTAAACAAACATCCACTAGGTGATTAATACTTTCTGTTACCATTATTTCATGTTTGAGCAACTCTTCAAAAACGTTTTCTAAATTAGAAAATTCAACGGGTGGTTTTTCAATCTGCGGTATTGCTGCTTTTCCTCCTCGTTCGTTCACAAATTTTATTAATTTCAACATATGAAACCTTTCTTCATCTGCTTGCGCATATAAAAATTTAGCCGTTCCACTTAATCCATGATTATCAGACCAGGAAGCCATTGCTAAATAAAAATGAGAAGAATAACCTTCTTTGACTATTTGGGCATTTAATGCGTTTTCAACTGTATTATTCATTTTATTTATTTATTACAAAGTTATTATTCTATCTTAATAATTCCCTTATTGATTAGATTTAATTAAATTAGCAACTCATACAAAAGTATATGCAAAAACATAAAGGTAAAAAAACAAATAAACTAAAACAAAGTCTTCTTCATATCATTCGTAAAACGTTTGAAACACAGCCAGAAAAAACATTAAATCACAAGCAAGTTTGTGATCAAGTGGACGCTCGTGAAGGGGCTTTGAAACAACTAGTTTTTACCGTTTTGAAAGATTTGGAAAAAGAGGGGTTTTTAAAAGGGGTTACGTACGACTCTTTTAAAATGAATACTATAAATCAAACAATTTTAGAGGGTACTATTTCTATTGCGGCTAAAGGTTTTGGTTTCGTAACAGTAGATAAAGATAAGCCCGATGTTTTTATTGCTCCAAACCATACGCAACAAGCATTAAATGGTGACCGAGTCAAAATACAAGTTTTAAAATTTGGGAAATCACGTGTAGAAGGTCAAGTAATTGAAGTGATTGAGAGAGAGCGTACTCAATTTGTAGGTACTATTCAAATGCATGATAAATTTGCTTTTTTAGTACCTGACAATGTAAGAATGAACACGGATATTTATATTCCAAAAGAAAAATTAAATGGGGCAAAAGATGGTGAAAAAGCACTTGTTAAAATAACTGTTTGGCCTAAAACGGCAGGAAACCCTTATGGTGAAGTTGTTGAAGTGCTCGGAAAAACCGGTTCAAACGATACGGAGATGATTAGTATTTTATGTAATAATGGTATTGATTATAAATTCCCTCCTGAAGTATTAACTGAATCAGAATCTGTTGGTATGGATTTAGACCCTGTTGAAGTGGCAACAAGAAGAGATTTTAGAAATATTACTACTTTCACTATTGACCCGGCTGATGCTAGAGATTTTGATGACGCTCTTTCTTTTAAAAGACTAGAAAATGGACATTTAGAAATTGGTGTTCATATTGCCGATGTAAGTCATTATGTTCGTCCCGGTTCAGCAATGGATTTAGAGGCTTTAAAGCGTTCTAATTCTGTTTATTTAGTAGATCGAGTGGTACCGATGCTGCCCGAACAATTATCTAATATGGCTTGTTCTTTAAGGCCTCATGAAGATAAGTTTAGCTTTTCTGCTGTTTTTGAAATGGATATCACTGGAAAAGTGTATTCTGAATGGTTTGGTAAAACAGTTATTCACTCCGATCGACGTTTTTCGTATGAGGAGGCGCAAGAGATAATAGAAGGAAAAGAGGGTGATTATCAAGATGAAATTCATGTACTTGATAAAATTGCTAAAACATTAAGAAAAAGACGTTTAGACAATGGCGCACTGAATATTGAGTCTGAAGAAATGAGGTTTGTTTTAGATGATAAAGGAATGCCTGTCGAAGTGGTTATTAAAACCTCAAAAGACGCTCATAAATTGATTGAAGAATTTATGCTATTAGCGAATAGAAAAGTGGCTGAATTTATTGGTAAACCTAAAAAAGGGAGGGACCAAATCCCTTTTGTTTACAGATGTCATGATAAACCTGATATCACAAAAATAGGATTATTTAGTGTTTTTATTGATAAATTTGGATATAAATTAGATTTTACTAACCCTGATGAAATTTCAAAAAGTATCAATAAATTATTAAATGATATTCGTTTAAAGAATGAATATTCATTAATTCAAACAATGGCAATCCGCTCAATGGCAAAAGCAACCTATGAAACGACAAATATTGGTCATTATGGTTTAGCTTTTGAAAATTATACACACTTCACTTCTCCTATAAGAAGATATGCTGATTTGGTAGTGCATAGAATTGTATATGAAGAATTAACCACGAAAAAACATAAATACGGTAAAGAACTAGAAGATGTTTGTAAACGTATTTCTCGAATGGAAAGAAAAGCAGTGGACGCAGAAAGAGAGTCTACAAAGTTTTTTCAAGTACTATTTGTACAAGATAAAATTGGAGAAGAATTTAATGGCACTGTTTCTGGAATTGCCGAATTTGGACTCTTTGTTAAAATGGATGAAAATTACTGTGAGGGTATGGTTGCAATGAATGATATACCGGGTGATCGTTTTTCTTTTGATCAACAAAAATTTAGAATAATTGGCGCTGCAACTGGCAGAGAATATAATTTTGGAGATAAAGTAAGAGTTCGTATTTATGAAGTTCACTTAGCTAAGCGTCAAATTGATTTAGAAATTGTTGTCGATTAACTTGAATTATATTATTCTATAAATAATCAAAAAAAAATAGGAGTTTAATTATAAATCCCTATTTTTTTAAATTTTTCAATGGTATTACAAAAGCTTAATTTTCGCGTTTAAATCATCTCTATACGATCCTCCAATCGGAATATTCTTTTTATCATTTTCTAAGGTTAAATTTGGGTATTCAATGCTTACAATTTTATCTAGTCTGACAATGAAAGATCGATGAATTCTAATAAAATCAACAGTACCCATTTTTAATTCTATATCTTTCATTGTTGAATGAATAGTATAGCGTGTTTCATTTGTGTTAATAACTACATAGTCCTTCAAAGCTTCAATAAAGCAGATATCTTTACAATTTATTTTTATTAGTTTACTATTAGACTTAACAAAAATAAAATTATAATTTTTTTCCTTATTTTGTACAAGTGAATATAATAAATCCCTTTCTTTTATAATTTCTTGTTCCTTTTTATGTTTATACATAGCCATCTCAACAGATGTTTGTATATCTATTTCTTTAAAAGGTTTTAAAATATAACCATAAGGTTCAGTAATTTTTGCTTTTGCTAATGTTGATTCATCTGCATAAGCAGTTAAGAAAATTACTGGAATAGACATTTCTTTTTTTATAATATCAGCTGCTTCAATACCATTCATCGAGCCTTTCAGCATAATATCCATTAAAATAAGGTCTGGTTTTTCACTGAGTGCTAGTTCGATTGCTTTTTCACCTGTAGATGCCGCACCAACAATATTGTAACCAATTTTTTTTAAACTATGTTGAATATCCTTGGAAACAATTGATTCATCTTCAACAACTAATATATTTATTTTTGACATTTATTTTATTTTATTTACTGCTCAAATTTAACTATTATTATTTTTACTTTTGAAGTTTATCACTCTCTATTTTACAAAGTTATTAAAATATTGAAAAACAACTGTTTAAAAACAATTTATTCGTGAAATATTTTGATTATTCAGAAGGTACAAATTTTATTTCAAATAAAAAAATAACATCTCTTTTTTGCTTTATAAATATATAATGAAAGAGATTTTTAATTAAAAAAAAATTATACTATTTATTAGAGATGTTGATTTGTGTAAAATTATTTATTTAATAATTAGTTTATATTACTTATTACAATTTAAATGGTATTTATCAACATTGAATATGATTTTAAATAACTGATTTTTATATATTTAATTTTATATTAACATTCAGTTCTTTTTTAAGTTTGTTGGTTTCTTTTTTAATAATATTGAATTAATAATGTGTTTAATACGTTAAAAAAAAGTGTAAAAAAGAACTAAACTTTTTACTCTTTATTGAATAATAATTTCGCTTGTAATAATTAATTTAATATGAAAGAACAAAGTGTAAATACTTTTAAACAACCATTAACATTTTATACTGTTTTTTTGTTTATATTAAATTATAAAAGTTAACGATTTTACAGCCTTTTTTGATAAAGAAAAAAATGATATGTTTAAAAGTTGTCTCAATTGTTGATATAGATTAACTTTACAGAAAAATTGTTTTTATGTCAAAAAATAGTATTCCAATAGGATCTGATCATGCTGGTTTTCATCTAAAAGAAGAGGTTATAGCTTATTTAACAAAAAAAGGATTTGAGATGAAAGATTTTGGATGTTCATCTGAACAAAGTGTTGATTATCCTGATTTTGCTCACCCTGTTGCTAGTATGGTGGAAGAAAATAAAGAGAGTAAAGGGGTCTTAATTTGTGGTTCTGGAAACGGAATTAGTATGACCGCGAATAAACACCAAGGAATACGAGCTGCAATTTGTTGGAATATAGAAATAGCGGAGTTAGCACGTTTACATAATGATGCTAATATTTTGGTTCTACCAGCAAGATTTATTACTCTTGAAGAAGCTATTAAAATAGTAGATGTGTTTTTCAACACTTCTTTTGAAGGAGGAAGACATCAAAATAGAGTGGGTAAAATAAGTTGTTAGACAACTTACATTTTTAATAACTCTTCAATGAGTTTATTTGTTTTTTTTTCATATTCAATGTAATATGAACCAGTACCCGGACCAGTAAATCCTGTGTGCACTCTTTTTACCGAACCATCTTTTCCAATGTATATAGAAGTAGGAAAAGAAATTACCTCGTTTAACATCGAAAACTGTTTCGAAGCTAAATCTTTTTTTGCCGCACCACCAACTAAAAATGTAAAGGGTAAATTTAATCGTTCTTGTAGTAATTTTATTTTTTTTGAAAACTCTTCAAAGTTATCTCCTATTTCATATCCAATAGAAATTATTTCTAACCCCTGGTCGTGATAATTTTCATATAACTTCTTGTAATAACGGGTTTCATCCATACAGTTAGGACACCATGTTCCCATTATTTGTATAATAACTACTTTGTTTTTAAAACGATCGTTGGGAAAAACGAATACGTTTCCTTCTAGGTCTTTTAATTGAAAGGTGAAGGGAGTAGTAGGATTAATTAGTTTTGTTAGTGAATCAGGATCTGGAAGTTTAAAAGATTCATCTTTAACACCGTTCCAAACTTCTGTTCCATGTTTACCGCTTAAAAATAAACCGTTTAAAGAGTCTTTTTTAATCTGTGCATTAAACAGAAACGCATGTGAACCATCAAAACACGAAAGATGAAAAGAATCTCCAAATACATTTCCTTCTAAAAACCGATAATCACCTGTTTCTGTTAAGAAAGTCCCGGTTAAAATAGTATTTGTTTGTTTGAAAACACCCAGAGAAAGAGATTCATCGGGACTATTATAATCAAATTTTACTTTCCAGTTTCCAGAGATGTTTTGAATGGGTTCTATAGAATTGTTTGTGAAACGTGTTTTGTAGCCGTATTTTGCAGAAAAAGGAATTTTATAATTAGCACCTTTGTTATAATTTTGCAAATATCCCACTATTTTTTTTTTATTCACACGCACAAAATGTAGGGAGGAATTGAATGTTGGAAAATCTAAAACTACTGTATCCAAGTGCACACGAAAGTTTGTTAATTGGATTATTTCTGCCGCATTTTGAATAGAAAAAGTGGTTTTATCAATAAGCAACTTAAAAGGTAATTTATCGTGATTATTTAATTCTAAGTTAGCGCTCCAACTTCCCTTTTTTAAGTTTATTTTTTGACTAAACAATATTGTCGAAGAGAAAATTAAAGATAATAGAACTAATTTCATTGCTAACTTTGTTTTTGCTACTAAAATAATTATTTTTTAGGATTATTTTGGTAAATGCAACTTTAATAACAATATTCACGTCTACTTTTTGTTGTGTATATTAT
>CAMDAO010000124.1 GCA_945888595.1 Chryseobacterium gleum
ATTAAATATCTTCAAATTTCTTAGATATATTAAAGAAGAAATAATAATTGTTTTAGGAACTTCCTCATCAGAAACTGCTTTACCTAATTTAATGACAAAGTTGGAGAAATTAGGTTGTAAAAAATCAGTTGTTGGACTTGTTGTTCCTACTGGATATTCTTTCAATTTAGATGGAACCGCTATTTATCTATCGATGTCCGTAATATTTTTAGCTCAAATTTATAATATTCCGTTAAGCTTTAATGAACTTGCATTAATCATTGGGATCTTAATGATTACCTCGAAAGGAGCAGCTGGAGTTACGGGTAGCGGCTTTATTGTACTAGCATCCACACTTGGTTCTCTGCACACAATTCCACTTGAAGGATTAGCATTTCTTTTTGGCGTAGATAAGTTCTTAAGTGAAGCTCGAGCAATAACAAATATTATTGGAAATGGGGTTGCTACGCTAATAGTAGCAAAAAGTGAAAAAGAATTCGATGAAGCCTTATACGCTAAAGAAATTGAAAATAGGAATCCTGAGATAAGTTAAGAAAATTAAATGGAGTGGATTCTCTTCCCTCCATGAGGCTGGAAGGATGTAAAACCTTCATTTTAAATATTTAACGTGTAAAAACCCAATCGTTTTCCGTCGAAGTATTCACATCAAAGGAATAACCGTCAACAGTGTACACTTTCAATTCTTCTGGATTTGTAATCTTATTTTTAATGATGTATCTCGCCATAGCTCCCCTTTGATGTTTTGCGTACATCATAACAATTTTTAATTGACCATTCTTAAAGTCCTTAAAATGAGGTGTGATCACTCTTGCTTTTAAAATTTTCAAATCGACCGCTTTAAAATATTCAGTGGAAGCTAAATTAATCAATACCTCCCCTTCTGTCATTTCTTTATTTAAAGATTCAGCAATTTTTGTCCCCCAAAAAGAATATAAGTTATTAATCTTTGGAGTTATTTTCCATTTTGCACCCATTTCTAGGCGATACGGGTAGATCAAATCCATGGGCTTCAGTATTCCATATAAACCTGAAAGTATGCGTAAATTATTTTGGGAATTTTCAATTTCTCCCTTAGAAAGAGTATGAACATCAAAACCTTTGTATACTTCACCATTAAAAGCACTAATCGCAGGGAAAATTGTTGAACTTCCGACTACTGGACTTTCCCAATTTTGATAACGGTTGTAATTTAAATCAGATAAATCTTTTGACAAATGCATCATTTCCGCAATCTTCTTCGAAGAAAACTTTTTCATTTTCGTCACTAAACTTTCAGTATCCTTTAGGAAGAATGGAATACTCGATAAATTAGAGTTTTCTATTTTTTTGTAGTCGATAGACTTTGCGGGAGAAATTACTATTTTCAAATTATGAGTTTTTTTTAACCACAGAGGTTCACAAAGTTAGACACAGAGTTTCACTGAGTTTTTATTATGATTTTGATTTGACATACTAAATTTAAAATAAAAAAGCGGATATCAGATATCCGCTTTTGCATTTTAATGTATTCATACTCAAACGAATTCGAGAATAAACAAATATTAATTTAAAGAATTCAATTTTGTAATGAACTCAAGTGCAGAATTTTCAATTTTTGAAGCAATTGGAGCGAAATCTTTTTTCGTTTTTGCTTTGTGAATTTCAGCTAATATAGAATCTTGAAATGCAGCTGTTTCTTCGATTAATAAATCTGAAGCCGCCGCTTTCGTTTCATCAAACATTTGAACAGTGAAGCACTCTTCAACGATTTCGATCACCATATTATTTAGATTTCTCTTAAGGATTCTTTTACTTGACATAATCTATGTTTTATTTTTATTGATACTACTTTATCTATTATTAAGATTTTTATAAATTTATTTATCGAGGCGAACAAGAAATTTAAATCCGCAGTTTACAAATGTAAATGAGGATTTAAATTTTGAAGTTCAACGATGAAAAATGACTTTATAGATTCTTAAGCTTGTACTTCTTCTTTTCTTTCTGGTTTTGGAAGAAGAACGCGACGAGATAATTTCCATTTTTTCGTTTTGATATCTTTACCAACAACTTTGAAACGAACTACATCACCTTCTTTACAAATTCCATCTAATTTTTCTAATTTCTCCCAAGCGAATTCAGAAATATGAATCAATCCATCTGTTCCTGGCAAGATTTCAACGAAACAACCATATGCTTGAATAGATTTTATTTTACCTTCATATTCTGCTCCTTCTTCAACAGTTGGAGGAAATGCAATTTGCTTGATACGATCTAATGCAGCTTTCATACTTGCTCCGTCATTTGACATTACAAGGACTCTTCCTTCACCAGTTTCTAATTCTTCAATAGAAATAGTTGCCCCTGTTTCTTTTTGAATACCTTGAATGATTTTTCCTCCAGGTCCGATAATTGCGCCTATCATTTCGTTAGGAACCGTTAACATTTCAATTCTTGGAGTTTGTGGTTTCAATTCTGCTCTTGGCTCAGCAATGGTTTCAATAATTTTATCTAAAATGTGAAGTCTACCAGCACGCGCTTGATTCAATGCTTGCGTTAATACCTCGTATGATAAACCATCCACTTTAATATCCATTTGACAAGCTGTGATTCCTTTTGAAGTACCTGTTACTTTGAAATCCATATCACCTAAGTGATCTTCATCTCCAAGAATATCAGATAAAACACAGAATGCACCTGTTTCATCAGTTACTAATCCCATTGCGATTCCAGATACTGGAGCTTTGATTTGTACACCTCCATCCATTAACGCTAATGTTCCTGCGCAAACAGTTGCCATTGATGACGAACCATTTGATTCAAGAATATCAGAAACGATACGAACAGTATATGGATTATTATCTGGCAACATTTGTTTCAACGCTCTTAACGCCAAATTACCATGACCAACCTCTCTTCTTGATGTTCCTCTTAAAGGACGAGCTTCCCCTGTAGAAAATGGAGGGAAGTTATAATGTAACATGAATTTTTCAGTACCTCTAAAAGTTGCACCGTCTAATAATTGTTCATCTTGTTTACCACCTAACGTTAATGTAGTCAATGATTGAGTTTCTCCTCTTGTAAACACGGCAGAACCGTGAACCATTGGTAAATAATCAACCTCAGCCCATATCGGACGAATTTGATCAAAAGCACGACCATCTAAACGAATTTTCTCGTGCAACATCACATGACGAACTGCTTTTTTCTTTGCATTTGAGAAATAGTCAGAAATCAAACCACCTTGCGCTTTCAATTCTTCTTCCGTGAAAGTAGCTTTCAATTCAGTTTTAACAGCATTGAATAATTCAGTTCTTGTCGCTTTATTAGCTAACCCTTGACGAGCAACCGCTTTACATTTCTCCATTGAAAATTCAGTCACTCTTGTTCTCAATTCTTCATCATGAATTTCATGACAATAAACTCTTTTAGGAGAAGAAGTTGGGATTTGAGCAGCAAAATCAATTTGGAATTGACATTGTTTTTTAATCTCTTCGTGTGCTAATTTAATTGCTTCTACCATTTCAGCTTCAGAAATTTCTTTCATTTCACCTTCAAGCATGTTTACATCTTTCGCTGTACCTGCAATTACCACATCCATGTCAGAAGCTTTCATTTCTTCCATAGTTGGGTTTAAAACAAATTTTCCATCTACACGACCAACACGTACTTCTGACATTGGTCCGTTAAAAGGAATATCTGAAACTGCAATAGCGCATGATGCTGCAAAACCAGTTAAAACGTCTGGATTATTAATTCCATCATACGAAAGTAATTGAATCATTACTTGAACTTCTGCATGATAATCATCTGGAAATAATGGACGTAAAGCTCTATCAACTAAACGCATTACTAAAACTTCACCGTCAGAAGGTCGAGCCTCACGACGAAGAAATCCTCCAGGTATCTTACCTGCTGCAGAAAATCTCTCTCTGTAATCTACTGTTAAAGGAAGGAAATCAACTCCTTCTTTTGCATCTTGCGATGAAACTACAGTTGCCAATAACATGGTATCACCCATTCTTACTACAACAGCACCATCTGCTTGCTTTGCCAATTTCCCTGTTTCAACGGAAATTTCTTTTCCTCCCGTAACAATCGATTGTTTAATTCCTAATTTCATATTTTCTCTGTTTCAAATGTATGACCTGAATGGTCGGTAAAAAATATAAGAGGGCAACCGAATTATTTCGACTGCCCTCCAATTTCAATATTTACAAATTATTAACGACGTAAACCAAGTTCCTTAACAATTGCACGGTATCTTGTAATATCATTTTTCTTTAAATAATCAAGAAAACTTCTACGTTTACCCACTAACAATTGAAGAGAACGTTGCGTAACAAAATCTTTACGATTCTTTTTCAAATGCTCCGTTAAACTACTAATTCTGAAAGTAAACAAAGCCACTTGAGCTTCTGTTGATCCTGTGTTTGTTTCTGACCCTCCGTGTTTAGCGAAGATTTCTTTTTTAATTTCTGTATTGATATACATGCCAATATTATTTAATGATTATTATGTATGTCGACTATTCGACGGCGTAAAGATAGGGATTTATTTTTAATCTGATACTATCTTATTTATTTTTTGATTCAAGAACAAAGATTTAACACTGAAATAACATGTAAGCTATCTTAAAATCTTGTGTCTTTGTGTCTTTTTTCTATATTAATTTCTGAATAATTTCAATGATAAACCAATGGTTTTCTTCAATTCAGTTCTATCTACAATATAATCTAAAAAACCATGTTCCAAGACAAACTCTGACGTTTGAAAACCATCTGGTAAATCTCTACCTATTGTTTCTCGAACAACTCGCGGTCCAGCAAAAGCGATTAAGGCATTTGGTTCTGCAATATTAATATCACCCAACATTGCAAATGATGCTGTCACACCTCCCGTTGTTGGATCAGTTAAAAATGAAATATACGGAAGTTTGGCTTCTGACAATTGTCCTAATTTAGCCGCAACTTTCGCCATTTGCATTAAAGAAAATCCCGCTTCCATCATTCTAGCTCCCCCAGATTTTGAAATAATCATAAATGGGCATTTTGATTTTATTGCTTGATCGATCGCGCGAGCTATTTTTTCTCCCATTACTGAACCTAAAGAACCTCCTATGAAAGAAAAATCCATTGCAGCGACAACAAAATCTTCTCCATCTACTTTACCTATCGCTGTTCTAATTGCATCTTTAAGTCCTGTGTTTTTTTGTGTTGCTGCTACTCGCTCAACATATTTTTTGGTATCCTCGAATAATAATGGGTCTCCAGAAGTTAATTTAACATCTAATTCCTTGTATTTCCCTTCATCAAAAAGTAATCGAAAGTACTGTTCAGATCCAATACGCTCATGATGCGAACAACGATCACATACCCAGCTGTTTTTTGAAATATCTTCAATTGTAAACAATGTTTTACAATTAGAACATTTTTGCCACAACCCTTCAGGAGTTTCTTTCTTATCTGCAGTAGAGGTTGTTATACCTTCCTTTTTTCTATTAAACCAACTCATTTTTTTTATAAATTGCAGATTGCAAATTGTAAATTACAGATTATTAAAATAATTTTCTTGTTGAGAATAAAATTTGTAATCTTTCATTTGTAATTTGAAATCTATAGTGTGTTTACATTATTTAAATCTTCAAATGCTTGTGTCAATCTTTTAACAAAAGTAAGTTCCCCTTCACGAAGCCATTTTCTTGGATCATAATACTTTTTATTCGGCTGATCATCTCCTTCAGGATTACCTATTTGTGTTTTTAAATAGGCCAAATGATCTACAACATAATCGCGAACCCCCTCTGTAAAAGCAAACTGTAAATCAGTATCTAAATTCATTTTAATAATTCCATACTCAATTGCTTCTCTAATTTCAGCCAAAGTAGAACCTGAGCCACCATGAAAAACAAAATCAACTGGATTTGCTTTCGTATTGAATTTTTTCTGAACGTATTCTTGGGAATTTTTTAAGATCTTTGGAGTTAGCTTCACATTTCCTGGTTTATAAACACCATGAACATTGCCAAAAGAAGCGGCAATTGTAAATTTATCACTTACCTTCATCAATTCCTCATAAGCATAAGAAACTTCTTCAGGTTGCGTGTATAACTTTGAACTATCAACATCTGAATTATCTACGCCATCTTCCTCTCCCCCAGTTATCCCAAGTTCAATTTCTAAGGTCATGCCGATTTTACTCATTCGCTCCAAGTATCGTTTGCAAATTTCAATATTTTCCTCAATAGTTTCTTCAGACAGATCAATCATATGCGAACTATATAAAGTTTTTCCTGTTTCTTTATAGAACTCTTCT